>NZ_JAPSET010000017.1:0-133196 GCF_026847585.1 Phreatobacter sp. AB_2022a | reverse complement strand
GCGGCCCTCTATGGCGGCGACGTCGCGGCTGGCGACGTCGCGATCACCGCCGGCTGCAACCTCGCCTTCCTGGCCGCCGCCCTGGCGGTGGCCCGGGCCGGCGAGGCCGTGCTGGTGCCCGCGCCCTGGTACTTCAACCACCAGATGACGCTGAACATGCTGGGCATCGAGGCAAGGCCCCTGCCCTGTCTCGCCGCCGGCGGCTTCGTGCCGGACCTTGCCGCTGCCGAACGGCTCATCGACGGCCGGGTGCGCGCCATCGTGCTGGTGACGCCGAACAATCCGACCGGCGCGATCTATCCGGCCGCCATCATCGCCGGCTTCGCGGCGCTTGCCCGCGCCCGCGGCATCGCCCTGATCGTCGACGAGACCTATCGCGATTTTCTCGGCGACGGCGCCGGACGCGCTCACGAACTCTTCGCCGATCCGGCCTGGCGCGACACGGTGATCCAGCTCTATTCTTTCTCCAAGGCCTATGCCGTGCCCGGCCATCGGCTGGGCGCGATCACGGCGGGGCCCGCCGCCATGGCCGGCATCCTGAAGATCCTCGACAGCTTCCAGATCTGCCCGGCCCGCCCGGGCCAGACGGCGCTCGCCTGGGCGATCGAAGGGCTCGCCGACTGGCGGGCGGCGACGCGGTCCACCATCAACGGCCGCATCGATGCCTTCAGGACCGTGATGCAGGCCTGCCCGGGCTGGGCGATCTCCTCGATCGGCGCCTATTTCGCCTATGTCCGCCATCCCTTCGCCGGCGTCCCGGCCGAGCGGGTGGCAGAGGCGCTGGCGACTGGCCGGGGCGTGCTCGGCCTGCCCGGCAGCTATTTCGGCCCCGGCCAGGACGGACATCTGCGCTTCGCCTTCGCGAATGCGGACGAGGCAGCGATCGCCACCCTGCCCGCGCGCCTTGCAGGCCTCGCGCCCTGAGCGCGAGACTAGTCGGCCTTGCCCGGCGCGGGAGCCTCCGCTGGCCGCGATCGCGCCGCGACGGAACGCCAGACCGCCACGGCGAGCTCAAGCCCGGCGAGGACCAGCAATGCCACCAGCAGGACCTGGTACCCGCTGGTCACGATGATCCGTCCGCCGATCAGCGGAAAGCCGAAGAAGCCGATGAAATAGGCCATGGAGAAGTAGACCAGCGTGCGCGGCCTCAGCGCCTCCGGCGAAGCATTGACCGCCTGGGCCTGGATCAGCGGATAGACGAGGCCGTAGCTGAGGCCGAACAGCGCCGCGCTCGCCGCATAGAGCGGAACGTTCGCGCCGGTCACCGCGAATGACAGCATCGACAGCACCATCAGCGTGAGCAGCACGATGGTCATCGTCATCGGCTCGCGCCGGCTGACCATGCCGCTGACCAGAAACCGGCCGGCGATCACCGCGGCCGTGTAGAAGCCGTAGAAGATCGAATAGTCGAGGCCCTGGACCAGCGCATAGGTGGTCTGGAAGTTGAACATGGACGAGAGGACGCAGGCGCCGAGAAACACCATGATCAGCGGATAGATTGCCGGCGATCGCAGGATGCGCAGGAGCGCCGCGAGTTCGCCTTCCGCTGCCGCCTCCTGGCGCGGCACGACGATGCGGGCGAGCGAGCGCCCGGCGGCGTAGAACAGCGCCGCGCTCAGGACCGACAGGATCACCGCGATGAGGAAGATGCGGCTGTGTGGCACGCCGGCCGCGATGAGCCGCTGGGCGGTCAGCGGCGCAATGCCGAGGCCCAGCGCGTTGAATGCCGAGAGCACACTGAACAGCACCGCCCTGTTGGCGTCGGTGACGAGGTTCGACAGCATGATCGGCGAGATCGTGAAGGCCAGCGCCCAGCCGACGCCGAGCAGGAAGCCGCCGACGAGATCGAGCGCGGACAGCGTGCTGGAGAAAGCGAAGAGGCCGCTGCCGGCGGCATAGCAGAGCGCGCCGGCTGCCAGCACCAGATAGGGTTTCCAGATCGTCACCAGGCGCGTCGTCAATCCGACGCTGAGAAGCGTGCCGAAGGCTCCGGCGAACAGGATCCGCCCGACCACCTCCTCGTTGCCGCCGAGCGCTTTGACATGCAGCGGCAGGATGAGGAACAGGCCATAGGCGGTGGCGATGCTGAAACTGCCGAGATAGACCAGGATGCGCGGCAGCATCTGGGTTTCCTGGGCGGGCGCGGTCATTGAGGTCATGAACGGGATGGTCCTGTTGAGGCATGGATCGCCGGCTGCGCCGTTCGAGGCGCCAGCGCGATCGGGCTTGTCGTCTGTGCCGTCGCGACCGTGTCAGGGCGGCACGAGGTCGGCCTGCGGCATCGATGCCGGCACTTCCGCTGCCTCGCCCGGTTCGAGCCCGAGGAGCGCGAGGGCCTGCTCGGCCATCGCCGGCGCGAACCGGTAGCCGGCCCCGGAACCGCCGAGAGCATGGACCAGACGCTGCGTGCCCGGATCGCAGGCGACCAGCGGCAGGCGGTCGTCGGTATAGCCGTCGCAGAACACCCGGCCGCCGCGGCAGAGCGCCGTCAGCGCCGGCGCGTGACGGCCGAGCACGCGGGCGGCGATCGCCCGGTCGCGGCCACTGACGCCGAGCCCGGACCGCTGCGGCGCGACATCCCATTCGTCGCTGCTGATGCAGAAGATCCAGCGCCCGCTGTCCGGGTCCGGCAGCAGATAGGCGTCGTCGTCGACGAAGACGATGGCCGGATCGTCGTCGCGCGCGGCAAGGTCGACATGCAGCGCGCTGACTTTCTTGGTGCGGAGCCCCGCCGGCTGAGCGCCGGCACCGGGGAGCGCGAGCCAGGGACCGGTCGCGCGGACCACCTGCCGGCTGCGCAGGACGTCCCCATCGGCACCGACGACGTCGCAGCCGTCGGGCCGCACGTCGACGGCCGCGACCCGGAAGCCTTCATAGGCGACGAAACCGGCCTGCCGGCGCAAGGCGCCGACGAGACGCCGCGCCGTCGCTCCCGGATTGCCGTGCCAGGCCGGCGGCCCGGTGAGCACCACCTCGCCGGGATCGAGGGCCAGACCCGGCACGCGTGCCTCGAGCGCACGCCGCGTGGCCGGCCCGGCCGCTTCGCTCGCGCCGGTGAGGCAGCCGGCGAAGGCTTCGCGCCGCGTTGCCGGCACGATCCAGACGATCGGCAGCGGCCGGCCGGGCAGCGGCCCGCCCCAGGCTTCGATGGCGCGGAACAGGTCCTCGCTGCGCGCTGTCAGCGCGCGGTGCGTCCTGCTGGTGCCGAGCGGCACGCGCAGCGCCCCGCCGTAGAGCGACGTGCCGGTGCCGACCAGATGCTGCTCGAGGAGCGCGATACGGGCCAGCGGCCGCCTGATGCGGGCGAGAGCTGCGATCGTCGCTCCGACAATCCCGCCGCCGATGATCGCGAGGTCGAAGCCCATGGCACGCGGACCTATCCGTTGACGCTCCACCAGGCCGAGAAGAACTTCAGTTCGTCCGTGCCGGTATTGCGCACCTGATGCGATCGCTGCGAGGCGAAATAGGTGACCGAGCCGGGTTCGAGCGGCGTCGAGACACCCTCGCTCGTCAGCTCGCCCCGTCCCGATATCACCACCCAGCACTCCCTCACGTCATGCTGGTCGACGGGCGTCGTGATACCGGGCGGCACGGTGATGATCGAGGCCTTGAACGGGGTCACCCGCTCGCCGGCCTCCTCCAGATCCAGCTCCTTCAGCTGAATGCCGCCGGCATAGTCCTCGACATGGTGAACGGCGACGAGTGGCGCGGCAATCATGCGATCTGCTCCAGCGGCTGGTGGACGGGCGAATGCGTGACGGCGTGAAGGCCTGCCGGCACGCGATGGATCAGTTCCTCGGTCTGCGGCAGGAGGAAGCGCTCGTATCCGACGAGGCTGTTGACGATGGTCGCGCTGCGCCAGGCGAGCAGGCTGAGATTGGGGTCGGCGATGCCGTGGCTGCGCCGGCCGGCGTTCTGCAGATAGAGCCGGTTGCGGCTGGGCACGCGCCATGCCGCCGAGAAGTCGCTGCGCAGGCGCGGCATGTCGCCTTCGAATTCCAGAAGATGCCTGAGCCCGTCGAGCGCCGGCGGCAGCCCGTTGTCGTAGCCGGTCGCCAGCACGACGAGGTCGGAGCGGACCGGGCGGCGCGCGCCGCTGCGGGCATCGGCGATCGTCGCTTCCCAGCCGCGGCCTGTGCGGTCGAGCGCGACGAGCTCGTGCTCGACGAACAGGTTCAGGACGAGGCCGCGTTTCTCGACATATTTGGCGCGGTAGATCTCCTGGTAGATCTCCCGCAGCGTCGACGGCGAAATGCCGTCGCTCGCGAGCTTCTGCGCGGCGATCAGCTCCAGCCGGCGTTCGAGGTCGAGATCGAAGAAGTGGCGCGCATAGAGCGGCGTGAAATAGTCGTTGGTGAACGGCGTCTCGTCGAGCGGCGCGAAATTGTCCCGCCGCGTCACCCAGGTGATGGCGGTGAGCTCGCCGGCCTTGCGGATGAAGTGGAGGAAGATCTCGGCGGCGCTCTGCCCGCCGCCGACGATGGTCACCGCGCCGCGCGGGATCGGGGGCACGCGATGCAGGAAGGCGCCGGCGTGGAACACGGTATGGCCGAGATGCGCCGTCGCGCAGGCTGGCACATGCGGCCGGCGGCCGACGCCGACGATGACGTGCCGGGAACAGACCTCGACATTCGGGTCGATGCGCGCGACGAACATGTCGTTCTGCAGGCGCAGCTCGCGCACCTCGCGGCCAAACCGCAGGTCCGGCAGGCGCGAGGCCACCCATGCCATGTATTCGCTGAACTCGCTGCGCGTGACACGCTCGAAGTCGGCATTGATGAACTGGTGCAGCCGGCGCGTCGCATGCAGGAAATTGATGAAAGAGTGCGGATTGGTCGGGTCCGCGAAGGTCACGAGATCCTTCAGGAACGAGGTCTGCAGCAGCGCGTCCCGGAACATCAGCCCCGGGTGCCAGGCGAACGTATCGCTGCGTTCGAAAAAGACGGCGGAGATGTCGGGAATGCCGTCCAGCAGCGCCGCCGCGCTCAGATTGGATGGGCCGATGCCAATGCCGACTACGTCATGAACTGCTGAAATCGTGGACGTCATGACCGACCATGTTTGGTTTGATCGCGATCGTTCGAAGCAGAGGGCCGGCAGGACATGATCCGGCGGCACGAGCGATCATATGGCCCTGCCGCGGGGGGCAAAAATGCATTCTATGATGGGTGATGATGCATTTCGTGATACCAGCATGTCCGGCCCATCGCCGCGCGGACTGCTCCGCGCGCCGGCTCAGGACGACAGGCGCCGTCCGCTGCTGAGGAAGAGCTCCTGCGCGGTGTTGATGAACGAGCGGACGAAGTCCGGCTTGTCGGCGCCATAGCTGTCGGCGATCACCAGGGTCGGCGAGACCAGCTTGTCGACGAGCTGCAGCCGGACGATGCCGTCGTCATCGTGCTCGGCGATCGACAGGGGACTGGTATTGCCGACCGACACGCCGAAACCTGCCGCCACCGCCCGGCTCACCGTGGTGTAGGATCGGGTGCGGAAGGCGATCCGCGGATGCAGTTCCAGGCCGTCGAACAGCGCCAGCAGATAGCTGCCGGTATGCGGCAGGTCGAGCAGCACCAGCGGCCGGTCGGCGATCTCGCGCAGCGACACCGCCTTGCGCGAGGCGAGCAGGTCGTCGGCGGCGACGATGACATGGGCCGGCACCTGGCAGATCGGCGTCACATTGCCGTTGAAGCTCGGCCCGATGTCATAGGCGATGACCAGGTCGACCGTGCCGGAGACCAGCCAGTTGTGCAGCTCGTTCTGGTCGCCCTCGAACAGCGAGACGTTCGGCACCCCGCCACGGCCGACATAGGCCTGGATCAGGTCCGGCATGAACAGCGAGCCGAACGGCTCGAAGCAGCCGATGCGGATTTCCGAGGAGGGCTTGTTCCGCGTCTTCAGCGTCGCGATGGTCCGCTCGAACTCGGCCTCGGCGGTGAGCAGCATCTGCGCCGCGCGCACGAACTTCTCGCCGGCCGGCGTCGCCACCACGCCGCGCGACGGCCGCCGCTCGAACAGCGCGGTGCCGAGCTCGCCTTCTGCCAGGTTGATGGCCGCGACGATCGAGGAGGCCGAAATGTGCAGGGCCTCCGACGCCGCGAGGATGCTGCCGAACTGTGCGACGTCCTTGATGTACCGGATCTGTCTTATCGAGAGCCGCATCGTGATCAGCCTCTCATGTGTCTCCGGAGCGGAGACGGGACCGACACCTCACCCCTACGACAATACACTGCGGGCGGTGCCGCCGCGACGCCCGGCCGTCGCGACAGGGACTGCCCGGCGAGCGAGGTTATGACGTCACGCGATCAAGTCAATCTGGTCGATGCCGGCGCGGCGTGCGCCGGCGACAGCAGCCGGTTCCCCGGCCTGTTGCGACACGGCGTGAGGCAATAACCGCCATAAAATGCTTTATGCCGTTGAGCATCCCTTGGTTATGAAATCGTGTGCGGAATTGCGGAGTATCGCGCATGAATTCAAAAGAAAACTCGCTTCAAAATCGCGATTTACTTGACCAATACTCCCTGCTCGACCTGCCGGAGCTGTGCGGCAAGAGCGCCGGCCAACTGCAGTCGGCCTATCAGCATGGCGCGCTCTCGCCGGTCGAGGTCACCAAGGCCCATCTTGCGCGGGCCGACATGGTCGATACGGCACTCAACGCCTTCTCCCTGATCGATCGCGAGGGCGCGCTCGCCGCCGCCCGTGCCTCGGAGGAGCGCTGGCGCCTCGGCACCCCGCTCGGCCCGCTCGACGGCATTCCCGTCACGCTCAAGGACGCGGTGACGGTGAAGGGCTGGCCCTCGCGTTACGGCAGCCGCGCGACCGACGCGGCGCCGCAGCGGGTCGACTCGCCGACGGTGAGCCTGCTGCGCCGGGCCGGCGCGGTCCTGATCGGCCAGACCGCGATCCCCGAATATGGCTGGAAGGCGCTGACCGACGGCCCGCTCTACGGCATCACCCGCAATCCCTGGGATCCCGACCTGACGCCGGGCGGCTCGTCCGGCGGCGCCGCCGTCGCGGCCGCCACCGGCGCCGGCGTGCTGCATCTCGGCACGGATGGCGGCGGCTCGATCCGCGTGCCGGCCGCCTTCACCGGCGTCGTCGGCCATAAGCCGACCTTCGGGCGCGTGCCGGCCTATCCCTCCAGCCCGTTCGGAACGCTGTCCCATATCGGGCCGATCGCGCGGCGCGCCGCCGACGCCGCACTCATGCTCGACGTGCTCTCGGGCAAGGACGGGCGCGACTGGAACCAGAATCCGCTCGCCTTTTCCCCGCCCGACGCGGCGGCGCAAGGCCTTGCCGGCGCGCGCATCGGCCTGTGGACCGAGCCTCCGGCGGGCGCACTCGCCGCCGACGTCGCCCTGGTCTTCGATGAGGCGACGGCCCTGATCGGCTCGCTCGGCGCCCGGCTGGAGCCGGTCTCGCCGCCGCTCGACGGCGCGCTCGATCTGTTCCATCTCCTCTGGTTCTCCGGCGCGGCCAGCGTCCTGCGCGGTGTCGGCGCCGCGGCACGCCAGACCATGGATCCGGGCCTCGTCGCCATCGCCGACGCCGGCACCCGCTTCACCGCCGCCGACTATGTCGCGGCCGGCATCCGGCGCGCCGAGTTCGGCGCCGCGATGGAGGCCCTGTTCGAAACCTGCGACCTGATCGTCTCGCCGGCGACCACGGTGACGCCCTTCCCCGTCGGCGCCGAGGTTCCGCCCGGCTCCGGGCTGAAGCGCTGGACCGAATGGGCAAGCTTCAGCTTCCCGCTGAATCTCAGCCAGCAGCCCGCCTGCACCGTGCCGTGCGGGCGTACGGCGGCGGGTCTGCCGGTCGGCCTGCAGATCGTCGGGCGCCGTGGCGCCGACTGGCAGGTCCTGGCGGCCGCGACCGCCTGCGAGCAGCTTTTTCTCGACCGCTAGAGGCGCGGGGCCGAGCGATCCATGCACGGCCGGCCGGCGGTACACCGCTCCCTTCGGGACCGGCCCGCCCCGGCCGCACAACGAGCACCGGGAGGGGACCTTGACGACGACGGACGAAGCCTTCGACATCAACGCGACGAGCACCGCCCATGCCGGCGAGAAGCTGAACTGGCGGGTGATCATCCTGGCGAGCCTCGGCGGCGCGCTGGAATTCTACGATTTCATCGTCTACGGCATCTTCGCCCAATATATCGCCGCAGCCTTCTTCCCCTCGGCCGATCCGCTGATCTCGCTGATCAACGCCTTCGCCGTCTTTGCCGTCGGCTATGTCTCGCGGCCTCTGGGCGGGCTGCTGCTCGGCCATATCGGCGACCGCCACGGCCGGCGGCTCTCGTTCCTGCTCTCGCTCTTCGTCATGACGCTGGCGACGCTCGGCATGGCGCTGATGCCGAGCTATGCGACGCTCGGCATTGCCGCCAGCATCGCGTTCATCGCGCTGCGCTTCATCCAGGGCGCCTGCCTCGGCGGCGAGCTGCCGAACGCGATCACCTATGTGGTGGAGGCGGCGCCGCGGCGCGCCGGCCTTGCCGGCGGCGTCGTCTTCTTCTGCGTCAATACCGGCGTCTTCATCGCCACCGGCGTCAGTTCGGTGCTGCATTCCTATCTCGGTCCGGCCGAGATGCAGGCCTATGGCTGGCGCATCGCCTTCGGCATCGGCGCCCTGCTCGGCTTCATCAGCTATCTCCTGCGCACCTCGCTCGAGGAATCCGCCGCCTTCAGGCAGATGCGCAAGCATGTGGTGAAGATCCCGGCTCTCGACGTGCTCCGCCGCTATCCGGTGCCGGTTCTTGTCGGCATCGGCGTGACCGGGGTCATCAGCGTGCTGAACGGCATCATGTTCGGCGCCATGGCACCCTACCTGACGAAGGTGCTGAACTACGACCCGCGGGAAGCCGCCCTCGTCCTCAACATTTCGATCGGCCTGTCCTCGCTCGGCATTCTCGCGGTCGGCTATGCGAGCGATTTCATCGCCCGCCGCCATCTGCACCGCATCGGCGCCGTGCTGATCGCGCTGTTCAGCTATCCCGCCTATCAGGCGCTCGCCAACCACGCGATCAACCTCTATCTCCTGTTCATCCTGATCGGCCTCGTCGCTCCGTTCATCTACGCGACCTATGCGGTGATGCTCACCGATCTCTTCCCGACCGACGTCAGGCTCAGCGGCGTCGCCATCGCCTATAACGTCTCGGCAGGCGTGTTCAGCGGCTTTGCTCCCCTCGTCGTCGGCTCGCTGATTGCGGCAACCCGTGACCCGGCTTCACCCGGCTACTTCCTGGCCGCCTCGGCGGCGATCGCCGTCATCGCCGGGCTTTTCGTCAAGCGCTACTCGGTGCGCGAAGGCGCGCTCGATACCGGCTGGCGGCGCTGACGGAGCTGGCCGCGATGTCGCGCCGCGCGCGGCGCCGGCTCCCTCGTCGGCGCAGGCCAGCCGCGAAGCGGAGCGGCATTGACCTCCGGCGCCAGCGCTGGCGAAGCTCGGGACGGCATCGACCCGTACGCCCGCCGGTTTTTCCGGAACGCCCGAAAACGATGGAGCGACCGATGATCCCCACGGCAGACGGCCCGGCCCGCCGCTTCTTCCTGATGCCGATCCCGCCGACCCCGAACGGCGGGCTGCACCTCGGCCATATTGCCGGCCCCTATCTGCGCATGGACATGGTCGGCCGCTATCTGAAGACGCAGGGACACCAGGTCGACGTCATCTCGGCGGTCGACGGCTTCGACTCCTACGTCGCCTGGAAGGGCATGCAGGAGGAGCGCTCGCCGGAGCAGGTGTGCCGACACTACCATGCCGCGATCGCCGGCGACCTCGCGGCGCTGGACATCCACGTCGACGCCTTTCTCGATCTGGTCCAGGGCCCCTATGCCGCAAGGCATGCCCGCAACGCCACCGCGATGATCGAGCAGATGGTCCGACGCGGCCTGACCGAGACGGTCACCGAGAGGGTGCTCTACAGCCGCGCCACCGGGCGCTATCTGGTGGGTGCCTGGGTGGCCGGCACCTGTCCCGTCTGCCGGGCCGGCGTCGCCGGCTATTTCTGCGAAGCCTGCGGCGCGCTGTTCCGCCCGGAGGAGATGGGCGAGCCCGTCGCCCGCGCCGGCGATGCCGATCTCGAATGGCGCGAGGTCGACAACCTGTTTCTGCGCGTGACCGACCGGCCGGCGCTGGAAGCTCATGTCGCCGCCTCCGGCGCGCCCGAGGCCTTCGCCGCGCTGGTCCGCCGCCAGCTGGACCGCGAGCACGGCCTGTTCCGCCTCACCGCGCCCGGCTCCTGGGGTGTCGCCTGGCCGCCGGACCGGCACGGCAATCCACGCGTCCTGTTCGAAGCGGCCTGGGAATATGCGCTGACCTGCGGCGACCTCTATGCCGAAACAGATTCCGGCCATCGCCATCCCATGCACAGCGACAGCGGCGTCACCACGCTGATCAGCTTCGGCATCGACAATGCCGTGTTGCTGCTCGCCGGCACCATCGCGCTGATGACCGCGGCCGACGGCCGCAAGCCGTTCGACTACGTGCTGACCAACTATTTCTACAATCTGGAGGGAGCGAAGTTCTCGACGAGCCGCCGGCATGTGATCTGGGCCACCGACATCGTCGGCAAGACGCCGGCATCGAGCGATGCCGTGCGCGCCTTCATGGCCCGCGAAAGCCCCGAACGGGACACCACGAATTTCGACATCGGCTCGTTCATCGCCTTTGCGACCGAAGGCCTTGCCGGGCACCTGCAAGGCCGGATCGACCTCGCCCAGCACAGCCTCGAGGCCTCGGGACCGATGCCGCTTGCCATGCCGGCAGCATTCGGCGTGCCGCTTGCGGAGGCGCTCGCGGCCTTCGACCACGCCTTCCGGCTCGATGGCTTTTCCGCGCATGCGGCGAGCGCGGTTCTCGACGGCTGGGCGCGTCTTGGCGGCATCGACCTCGCGCGCCCCGACCATGCCTATGGCTGGCTCAAGGGCCTCGCCTATTTCGCCGCGCCGATCATGCCCCGGCTCGCCGCCCATGCCTGGCATCGCGTTGGCCACGACCAGCCGGTCCTGCGGCGCGAGCTCGGCGCGGCGAGCGTGCCACGGCGCGGCCTCGGCCCGGCCACCCTGTTCCTGCCGCTGTCGGCGGCGGCGCTGCAGCCATGCCTGCCGGAAAGTCTCGCGCCTGCCGCCGCGGCCCGGCCGGCCTGAGGCCGGCCTGGCTCACATTTCCATGACCGCCTGGACGCCGGCGACCGCCTTGATGGCGCCGGCGATCTGCGGCGAAACCGCGAAGCGGCCCGGCAGCTTCACCTCCACCTCGCTCGCCGCGTCGGCGAGGCGCAGGATCAGGCTCACCTCACCGTCGCCCTTGGCCGAAAGACGCCTGGCGATGCTCTCGATCGCGCCCGGCTCTTCGACGAAGACACGGAAGCCCTTCTGCACCTTCACCGCCGCGTCATCGAGCGGTTCGACGGTGAGCAGGCGCACGCGCACCTCCTCGCCCTGCAGTTCCGCGCCGACAGACATCAGCACGGCCTGTCCCGGCTCCAGGAGATCGCGATAGAGCGCAAGCCCTTCGGAGAACAGCACCGCCTCGTAGTGGCCGGACGGATCCGACAGCGTGACGATGCCCATCTTGTTGCCGGTCTTGGTGCGCCGCTCCTGGCGGGCGGTGACGACCCCGGCAAGGCGCCCGGCACTCGCGCCCGAACGCACGCTGCGGGCGAAATCGGCAAAGGATTCGATGCGCAACCGCTTCAGCGCCGCCTGGTAGTCGTCGAGCGGATGGCCGGACAGGAAGAAGCCGATCGCCTTGTATTCCTCGTCGAGCCGGCGCGCCGGCAGCCAGGGCTCGACATCTGGCACGCGGATCGCCGAGGCGCCGCCCGCGCCGAACAGCTCGTTCTGCCCGATCGCCCGGCCCTCGGAGCTGCGCTGCGCCTCGGCCAGCACCTGCTCGACCGCGGCGACCGCCCGCGCCCGGTTCGGCTCCAGCGCGTCGAAGGCGCCGGCGGCGGCGAGGTTCTCGAGTGTCTTGCGGTTCAGGGCCTTCGGATTGATCCGCTGCGCGAAATCGGCGAGGTCGCGGAACGGCCGGTCACCGCGCGCCTCGACGATGGCTTCGACCGCCTGCGCGCCAACGCCCTTGACAGCCGCCAGCGCATAGAGGATCCGCCCGTCCGCGACATCGAAATGGACGCCCGAGCGGTTGACGCAGGGCGGCTCCAGCGTGATGCCCAGGCGCTGCACCTCGCGCCGGAATTCGGAGAGCTTGTCGGTGTTCGACAGTTCGAGCGTCATGGACGCCGCCATGAACTCGACCGGATAGTTCGCCTTGAGCCAGGCCGTGTGATAGGACACCAGCGCATAGGCGGCCGCGTGGCTCTTGTTGAAGCCGTAGTCGGCGAACTTGGCGAGCAGATCGAAGATCTCGTCGGCCTTGGCCTGGGTGATGCCCGCCTCGACGCAGCCGGAGACGAAGCGCTCGCGCTGCTTGTCCATCTCCGCCTTGATCTTCTTGCCCATGGCGCGCCTGAGCAGATCCGCTTCGCCGAGCGAATAGCCCGACAGGATCTGGGCGGCCTGCATGACCTGCTCCTGATAGACGATGATGCCGTGCGTTTCGGCCAGCACCTGTTCCAGAAGCGGATGCGGATATTCGGGCTGTTCGAGCCCGTGCTTGCGCGCGCAATAGACCGGGATATTGGCCATGGGGCCCGGCCGGTAGAGCGCGACCAGCGCGATGATGTCCTCGAAGCGGCTCGCCTTCATCTCGACGAGCGCCTTGCGCATGCCGACGCTTTCCACCTGGAACACGCCGACCGTTTCGCCGCGCGCCAGCATGTCGTAGCTCTTGGCATCGTCGAGCGGGATGGTTGCGAGGTCCACCGCGATGCCGCGCAGCTTCAGGAGGTCGACGGCCTTCTGGAGCACGGTCAGCGTCTTGAGGCCGAGGAAGTCGAATTTGACGAGGCCGGCCTGCTCGACCCATTTCATGTTGAACTGGGTGACCGGCATGTCGGTCTTCGGATCGCGGTAGAGCGGCACCAGCTCGACCAGCGGCCGATCGCCGATCACGAGGCCGGCGGCGTGGGTCGAGGCGTGGCGGTTCAGGCCTTCCAGTTTCACCGCGACGTCGAAGAGCTGGCGGATGACCGGATCCTCGTCGCGCGCGGCCTGCAGCTTCGGCTCGCCTTCGATAGCCTTGTCGAGGGTGATCGGAGCGGCCGGGTTCTGCGGCACCAGCTTGCACAGCTTGTCGACCTGGCCGTAGGGCAGTTCCAGGACGCGGCCAACGTCGCGCAGGACGCCGCGCGCCTGCAGCGTACCGAAGGTGATGATCTGCGCCACCTGATCGCGGCCATAGCGCTCCTGCACGTAGCGGATCACCTCCTCTCGCCGGTCCTGGCAGAAGTCGATGTCGAAGTCGGGCATCGACACGCGTTCCGGGTTGAGGAAGCGCTCGAACAGCAGCGCGAAGCGCAACGGATCGAGATCGGTGATGGTCAGCGCATAGGCGACCAGCGAGCCGGCGCCCGAGCCGCGGCCGGGCCCGACCGGGATGTCATGCTGCTTGGCCCATTTGATGAAGTCCGACACGATGAGGAAGTAGCCGGGAAACTTCATGCGCTCGATGATCGAGAGCTCGAAGGCGAGACGCTTGTGGTAATCCTCCTCCGTCAGCCCGGGCGCCGGGCCATGGGCGGCGAGCCGGCGTGCCAGCCCCTCCTTCGCCTGGCGGTTCAGCTCGAACACCTCGTCGACCGGCTCGCCGCCGGCCTCCAGCGTGAAGCGCGGCAGGATCGGCTTGCGCGTACGCACCCGGTAGTGGCAGCGCCGCGCGATTTCGATCGTGCTCTCCAGCGCTTCCGGCAGGTCGGCGAAGAGCTTCGTCATCTCGTCCTGCGTCTTGAACCGGTGCTCGGCGGTCAGCCGCGGGCGCTCGGGATCGGCCAGCACCCGGCCGCCGGCGATGCAGCCGAGCGCATCGTGGCTTTCATAGTCGGCGACGCTGGCAAAATAGCACTGGTTGGTGGCGACCAGCGGCAGGTCGCGGGCATAGGCCTCGGCGATCAGCAGCGGCTCGACCGCCTTCTCCTCCTCGAGGCCGTGGCGCTGCAGCTCGATATAGAGCCTGTCGCCGTAGATCCCGGCGAGCCGGTCCAGCCGCGCCCGCGCGAGCGGCCCCTGGCCTTCGCGCAGCGCCATGTCGATCGGTCCCCGCGGCCCGCCAGTCAGCGCGATCAGGCCCTCGGAAAACCGCGTGAGCCTGTCGATGCCGACGCTCGGGTCGCCGACATCGGAGCTTTCCATGAAGGCACTCGAGGTCAGCGCCATCAGGTTGCGATAGCCCTCCTCGCTCATCGCATAGAGCGCGATGCGCGGCTTGACCGCGCCGATATTGGGCCGGCGCGGATCCACCTCGCGGTCGGCGAAATCCACGCCGAGGGTCAGGCCGGCGATCGGCTGGATGCCGCTGCCGGTCAGCTTCTCGGAGAGTTCGAGGACCGCGAAGAGATTGTTGGTGTCGGTGACTGCCAGCGCCGGCATGCGGTCTGCGCTCGCAAGCTTGGCGAGCTTGGCGATGCCGAGGGCGCCTTCGAGCAGCGAGAAGGACGAGTGCACGCGCAGATGGACGAACCGTGCCGAGGCCACCAGCGGCCCTCCCCTTCATGTGAGTCTCAAGATCCTCTTGAAGCTTTGCCCCGCGCGGCGGCGCCGATCAATCGCCTCGAGCGCGAAGCAGCCAACCCGTCCACCGCTTGCAGCGCGGCGCCCGTCCATGGGCCGGCTCACAGGCCCTGGATCGCCTGCGCCCAGACCGCGACCATGCCGGTGAACAATCCGAGGGCTGCCAGGGCCGCCATGTCTTCGATGAGTGTCCGCACCATCAGTGCCTCCTCTTGTTGACCAGGGAAGCATGTTCTCATTTTGTTCGCAGGGCAAGCCGCGAGAACAAACGAGCAACTCAAAGAGTAAATGAAAGCTTATCCCGACGGGCGAATGCCGCGGCCTAGACCTCCACCACCAGGCCGTCGCGGATGGTGACACGGCGATCCATGCGCGCGGCGAGGTCCATATTGTGGGTGGCCACCACCGCGGCGAGACGCGAGGCGCGCACGAGCTGGGTCAGCGCCGAGAACACATGGTCGGCGGTCTTCGGGTCGAGATTGCCGGTCGGCTCGTCGGCCATCAGCACCCGCGGCGCGTTGGCGACAGCCCGGGCGATGGCGACGCGCTGCTGCTCGCCGCCCGACAGCTCGGCCGGCCGGTGCTTGAGGCGTTCCCCGAGTCCGAGATAGCCGAGCAGGTCGCCCGCGCGCACCTTGGCCTCCTTCGCACCCAGGCCGCGGATCATCTGCGGCAGCATGACGTTTTCGAGCGCGGAGAACTCCGGCAGCAGATGGTGGAACTGATAGACGAAGCCGATCTCGGTCCGCCTGATGCGCGTCCGCTCGCTGTCGGGAAGGCTCGAGGTCGGCACGCCGCCGACATAGACCTCGCCGCCGTCGGGAGCCTCCAGGAGGCCGGCGACATGCAGCAGGGTCGACTTGCCGGTGCCGGACGGCGCAATCAGCGCGACGCTCTCGCCCGGCCAGACCGCGAATTCCGCGCCCTTCAGAATCTCAAGCGAGCCCTCGCCCTGCTTGTAGCGGCGCTCGACCGCCTGCAGCCAGAGGACCGGCGGTTCCTGTTCGCTCGTCGTCTCACTCATAACGCAGCGCCTCGACCGGATCGAGCTTGGCCGCCCGCCAGGATGGATAGAGTGTCGCCAGGAACGACAGGACCAGCGCCATGACCAGGACCGCCAGGGTCTCGCCGGTCGACATGTCGGCCGGGATGTTGGTCAGGAAGCGCACCGTCGGATCCCACAGCGTGGTGCCGCTGAGCCAGGACACGAACTCCTGGATGCGCTCGATGTTGAGGCAGACGACGACGCCGAGCGCGAAGCCGGCGAGCGTTCCGACCACCCCGATCGATGCGCCGGTGATCAGGAAGACCCGCATGATGGCGCCGCGTGTCGCGCCCATGGTGCGCAGGATCGCGATGTCGCTGCCCTTGTCCTTGACCAGCATGATCAGGCCCGAGACGATGTTGAGCGCCGCCACCAGCACGATCAGCGTCAGGATCATGAACATGACGTTGCGCTCGACCTGCAGGGCCGAGAAGAAGGTGGCATTGCGCTGGCGCCAGTCGACGAAGAAGGTCGGCCGCTCGACCGCAGCCGATGCCGCTCGGCGATACTGGTCCACATTGTCGGGATTGTCGGTGTAGATCTCGATGGTCGAGGCGTCGCCGTCGCGGTTGAAATAGGCCTGCGCCTCGGCAAAGGGCATGAACACGAAGGCGGAATCGTATTCGGTCATGCCGACTTCGAAGATCGCCACGATCGGATAGGCCTTGATCCGCGGTGTCGTGCCCATCGGCGTCGAGGCGCCCTTGGAGGACACCAGCGTCAGCATGTCGCCGAGCCTCAGCGACAGCTGGTTGGCGAGCCGCTGGCCGACCATCACGCCTTCCGAGGTGTCGAAATCGTCGAGGCCGCCCTGCTTGATGCCGCCGGCGAGCAGCGGCAGGCGCTTCAGGTCCTCGGCGCGCATGCCGCGCACGATCACCCCGCCGCCGTTGAACGGCGAGGTCGCCAGCGCCTGGCCGTCGACGATCGGCGCGGCGAGCCGGATGCCCGGCACCCGCATGAGGCGCTCGGCCACTTCCTTGTAGTCGGTCAGCGGCTGGTCGATCGGCTGCAGCACCATGTGGCCCTGCACGCCGAGGATCTTGCCGAGCAGTTCCTTGCGGAAGCCGTTCATCACGGCCATCACGATGATGAGGGTTGCCACCCCCAGCATGATGCCGATGAAGGAGAATCCGGCGATCACCGAAATGAAGCCCTCCTTGCGCCGGGCGCGCAGATAGCGCAGCGACAGCATCCATTCGAAGGGTGAAAAAGGTCTGGTTCCGGTCTGTTCTGACATCGCGCGTTCGGTGTGGCCGAGCCCGCCGGCGGCGGGCGCGTTCAGCACAAACTATCTGATTCAGGCCTTCTCGCGACCGGCTTCAGGCGGATTTTCCGATGACCGGCCAGACCGGCGTCCCGAACCCGGCATTCGCCGACCCCGCTATCGCGCGCCGAGCGCATTTCAGGGTCATGGCGACACCGATAGCCCATTGATTCCTGGCGTCGTTTTCGATCTCGAAATTCACTCCGCGCGCGATATCGAGAGGCCGCAACCTTCGAGATCAGGCCATGCGGCCACCGACTCGCAAAGCGCATCCAGGTTGTCGCCGAAGCGAATTTGACGAGAGCAAGGCCGCTTTCGCTGCGGAGGCAACGACATGCTGCCGACCGCCGACCGGCTGGGCGGCGCCGTCGCCATCGACCGGCGCGCCGGCTCTATGCGGTCCCGCAACGTTCAACGGCCACCGCCCGACGCGCCGCGGCCTCCTATCCGCCGACGACTTCGCTGATCTGCACCGTGGGCGCGATGTCCGTATAGTTGGCGACGTCGGCCGCGATCTCCGCGCGGTGGGGAGCGAACGCCCGCTGGAATGTCTCCAGGCTCGGCGAGTAGACGTGGCACGCCGCGACGAACGCCGGCGCGCTTCCAGGTTCGCGACCCGCAAGCCCCTTGTCGATCTCGTAGCGCAGGCAGGCATCGCCGAGCCGTTCCTTGATCAGCGGCATGTGGCTGGTGCGGTAGTAGTCGTGATCGAACTTCGAGCCGCCCTCGGCCGGATAATAGACACTCATCTTGATCATGATCGGGCTCCTGCCTGGCCGCCTCTCCGGGCGTCCGAACGGCCTCTCTAGCTCACCCGACCACAAAGCGCATGCCGATTTTGGCTCCGCCGCGCGAGCCCCGCGCGGCGGGCGCGGTCGCAGCGCTCGATGACCGGCGCCCTGAAATCGGTCAACGCGCAGCACCGACGCCGGCCGTTGACGCGCGCGAGACCTCGACGAAGATCACGCCGCATTGACCTTGCGAAAGCCGTTGAACAGGGCGAAGGCGGCCCCGGACAGCAGCACGTCGAGATAGCGCAGCGACTGGAAATGGCCGTTGAGCGACACCCTCGGCAAGGCCGTGAGATGCGCGCCATGCTCGGCATAGAGCAGGCCCGGCCGCGTCGTGACCGCTGTCGCGAAGCCGGCCTCGCGGGCAAGCGTGAACTCGCGCTGGCCCGCCGAGGTCGGATCGCCGACCGGATAGGCGAAATGATCGACCGGCCGTCCAAGGCGCGCTTCGATCAGCGCCTTCGAATGGACCATTTCGGCCCGCGCGGTCTCGACCGGCCATTTTGCCAGCATGTAGTGGTGCACGCTGTGCGCGCCGAAGGTGACGAGCGGATCACGGCCGAGCTCGGCCACTTCGTTCCAGCTCATGCAGAGCTCGGCGCAGCCCCAGTGCGGGCCGAGCCCGGCCTCGGCCGCGAGCGCGCGCACCACCGCGCGCAATTCGGCTTCGGTCAGGGCGCGCAGCCACCAGTAGATCTGCTGGTAGGCGGCCGTCTTGGCCGCCGCTCCCGTGCAATCGAAGCGGATGTCGCGGCCGCGCATCGAGAGCGTCACGCTGTCCCGCCGGCGGATCGCCTCCTCCAGCAGCAGCCACCACAATTCGCCCCGGCCCTCCATATAGGCCGTGGGCAGGTAGATGGCGAACGGCACGCCGTGCCGCTTCAGCACCGGATAGGCATGGACGAGATTGTCGCGATAGCCGTCGTCGAAGGTGATCGCGACGAACGGCTGCGCCGCGCCGCCGGCCGCCAGGCGCCCGGGCACGGCGTCGAGGGCGATGATCTCGAAGCCGCTCGCCCTTACCCGCTCGATCACCTGTTCCAGGAAATCAGGCGTGACTTCGAGCAGGGCATTGGGCGCGAATTCGCGCGGCTCCGCCGGGCGCACGTGATGCAGCATCAAGATCGCGCCGGCGCCGCCGACGACCGGCCGCAGAGCCCGGTGCGCGCCCGAGAAATACAGCGCCTCCAGACCGGCCCGATAGACCGACATGCGAATGCCGCTCATGGCGATCCATCAATCCCTGGCCGGCAGAGCCGGACGCGTCCCCGCTTGCGTCCGCCATCCTGCCGGCCATTGATTGAGATTTCGTAGAAACGCTTACATCCGGAAACAATTCTCGCGCGCCGGTTGCAGGCGCCTAGGCGGCCTGCGCCCGCAGCGCCTTGGCGCGCGCCTCCTCCATGTCGGGCAGGAACACGGTGAGCAGCCCGACCAGCGGCAGGAACGAACAGGCCCAGTAGACATATTCGATGCCCCTGACGTCGGCGAGCGCGCCGAGCACGGCCGCGCCGATGCCACCGATGCCGAAGGCGAAGCCGAAGAACAGGCCGGCAATGAGCCCGACCTTGCCCGGCACCAGTTCCTGGGCGAACACGATGATGGCCGAGAAGGCCGAGGCCATGATGAGGCCGATCAACACGGTGAGCACGGCGGTCGCGACCAGCCCGCCGGCATAGGGCAAGGCCAGCGTGAAGGGCAGCGCGCCGAGGATCGAGCCCCAGATCACCACCTTGCGGCCGAAGCGGTCGCCGATGGGTCCGCCGATGATGGTGCCAACCGCCACGGCGCCGAGGAACAGGAACAGGAGAAGCTGGGAATCGCGCACCGAAACGTCGAACTTTTCGATGAGATAGAAGGTGTAGTAGCTCGTCAGGCTCGACATGTAGACATATTTCGAGAAGACGAGGATGCCGAGCACGGTCAGCGCCAGAACCACCTTGCCGCGCGGCAGCACGGCGGCCGCGGCGATCGCCGGGCGCGCCGCGATGGTCGCGCGCTTGGCCCGGTACCAGGTGCTCACCTGCCAGAGCACGACCATCGCCAGCAGCGCCGCCATCGAGAACCAGGCGATGCTGCCCTGGCCGTAGCGCAGCACCAGGAAGGCGGCGAGCAGCGGCCCGACGGCCGAGCCGACATTACCGCCGACCTGGAACAGCGACTGGGCCAGGCCGTGCCGGCCGCCCGAGGCCATGCGCGCGACGCGCGAGGATTCCGGATGGAACACCGCCGAGCCCATGCCGACGAGCGCCGCCGAGACGAGCAGCAGCCAGTAATGGTGCGCCACCGCCAGCAGGATCAGCCCGACCAGCGTGAAGCCCATGCCGAGCGGCAGCGAATAGGGCTGCGGCCGCTTGTCGGTATAGAGCCCGATGGCCGGCTGGAGCAGCGAGGCGGTGACGTTGAACGTCAGGGTCAGTAGGCCGATCTGGCCGAAATCGAGCCCGAAATCGGATTTCAGCATCGGATAGATCGCGGTCAGCAGCGACTGCATCATGTCGTTGAGCAGATGGCAGAAGCTGAGCGCGGCAATAACCTTGAAGGCGGTATTGTCGGCGGCCGCCGGTGCGGTCGCGGAAGGCGGGGTCACGGAATGCTCCATTGTCGAGAGAGCCGGCGTCTCACGCGGCGCGGCTGGTTCGGGGTGCGACAATAAGCCTTGCACGCTGACCTGCTTGCGTGATCTGGTCTAGATCTTTCGCGAGTGGGCCAATCCCGTGCAACGACCCGACCACAGGCGCTTTTCCAGCCCCGGCCGCGACATGGACCGCGAGCGGCGGGCCTGGCTCGAACGGTCCGAAGGCCAGACCATCGCGCTGGCGAGCGACTATCCGCGCGGCTACGTCGTCTCCCTGCACCGCCACACCCGCGCCCAGCTGCTCTATGCGCTGACCGGCGTCGTCATGGTGACGACCCATATCGGCCGCTGGGTGGTGCCGGCGGGCGACGCCCTGTGGATCCCCGCGGGCGTCGAGCATGCCGTGGAAATGCTCGGCGCGGTCAACATGCGCTCGGTCTATGTCCGGCCCGACGCCATCGAGGGCCTGCCCGAGACCATCCGCGTGATGGCGGTGACCGATCTGATGCGCAGCCTCATCGTCGAGGCCGCGACGCTGCCGCTCGACCATGAGCCGATGAGCCGCGCCGGCCTGGTGCTGGCGCTGATGACGCAGGAGATCCCGCGGCTGCCGGTGCAGCCGCTCGGCCTCGCCTTCCCGGCCGAGCCGCGGCTTGCCCTGCTCTGCCGCGGCTTCCTGGACAATCCGTCCTCGCAGGTGCGCATCGACGACTGGGCGAAGCGGCTCGCCATGAGCCGGCGCGCCTTCACCCGCACCTTCCGCAGCCAGACCGGCCTCAGTCTGTCGGCCTGGCGCCAGCAGGCCTGCCTGTTCGCGGCCCTGCCCCGGCTCGCCGCCGGCGAGCCGGTGACCAGCGTTGCGCTCGACCTCGGCTATGACAGCGTCCCGGCCTTCACCACCATGTTCAAGCGCATGCTGGGCGCGCCGCCGAGCCGCTATCTCGGCCGCGGCCCGGCGGCTGCGGAGCCGCAGCCCGGCTCGTGACGGCCACAACCTGTTGTTGAGACCTCGCTGCTATCGTTCGCGTCCCTGGCCCCCGGACGCGCGGATGACGACGACCATCGAACCGGCAAGACGATGCGACCATGCCAGTCCGGCGGCCGCGTCCTGGAGCGTCACGGTCGCGCCGGACCTGGCGGAAGCCGGCAAGGCCTGGCAGGCGCTCGAAGCCGATGCCGTGTTCAGCGCCTATCAGCGGCACGACTGGTGCGCGGCCTTCCTCGCGACCATCGGCGCCGGCGCGACGCCCTGCCTTGCCGTCGTCGGCGATGCGGACGGACAGCCGCAGGGCCTGCTGCCACTCGCCATCACCGACGAGCACGGCCTCGCCGTGGCCGGGTTCATCGGCGGCAAGCATTGCAATTTCGGCATGGGGCTCTGGCGCGCGGCCTTCGCGGCGAGCCTCACCGCGGCCGATCTCGACGCCATCCTGGACAGCGTGGCCCGGCAGGCGCCGCGGCGGATCGACCTGTTCCGCCTTGCCAGCCAGCCGGCGTGCTGGGACGGCCTTGCCAATCCCTTTCGCCTTCTGCCGCACCTGCCGGCCGCATCCGACGGCTATCATCTCCGTCTCGGCGCCGATGCCGAGGCCGTTCTCGCCGGCGCCGTCTCGCCCGCGGCACGGCGCAAGCTGCGCAAGAAGGAACGGGCCCTCGCCGCCCACGGCCCTGTCGAACTGACGAAGGCCCGCACGTCGGACGAAATCGATCGCTTCACGGACAGTTTCCTCGCCCTGAAGGCCACGCGCTGCCGAGCCCAGGGCATCACCGACGCCTTTGCGGTCGCCGGTGCCCGCGCCTTCATCGTCGACGGCGCGACCGGCCCGGCAGGCGGAGTTCCGCCCGCGATCACGCTGTTCGCCCTGACCGTGGCCGGCGAGCCCGTCGCCGTGTTCGGCGGCGCTGCTGCGCGCGGCCGGTTCTCCGGCATGTTCACCGCCGTCACCTCGGGACCGCTGGCACGCCATAGCCCCGGCGAGATCCTTCTGCACAAGGTCGTGCGCGCCTGCTGCGACGACGGTCTCGACACGTTCGATCTCGGCGTCGGCCGGGCACGCTACAAAGCAAGTCTCTGCGCCGGGACAGATGCGCTGTTCGACCAGTACGTGGCCGTCACCTGGCGCGGCCAGGCTGCGGCGGCCGCCCTCGGCGCGGCGGTCAGGCTGAAGCGGCAGGTCAAGGACTCCGCCCGTCTCTGGCCGATCGTCGAAGCCTTCAGGCGCGCGCGCGCCCGTCTCGCCTAGCGCCGCCGCCGGCGCCGCAAGCCCGATCGCGCCGGCCTGCCTCAGGTCTCACGCCCCGAGATAGGCCCGCTTCAGACCGTCGCCCGCCATGATGCCGCGCCAGCGATCCGGGGCGATCGCGTCCACCACCCGGCCGAGCTTCATCACATAGGCCCGGTCGGTCGCCTCGCTCGCCAGCTGCGCGTTCTGCTCGACCAGCAGGACGCTGACGCCCTCCTCGCGGATCCGGGCGATGACGCCGGTCAGGCTCTTGACGATCTTGGGCGCCAGCCCCGTGGACGGCTCGTCCAGGATCAAGAGATCCGGCTGGAGCAGCAGCGCTCGCCCGATCGCAACCATCTGCTGCTCGCCGCCGCTCAGGAGTTCGACATGGGCGTCGAGCCGCGCCTCCATGAACGGGAACAGGGCGAGGATGCTGTCGAGCGTGAAGCGCCGGTCGCTCGCGGCACGCCGGTCGCCCTCGCCCGCCGCAAGGTCCAGATTGGTCCTGACCGTCAGCTCGCCGAACAGCCGGCGGTTCTCCAGGACCACGGCGATGCCGCGCGCGGCGCGGCGATGCGGCGGCTCGCCATGGATCGGCCGGCCGTCCTTGCGGATCTCGCCGCCGCGCACCGGATTGAGCCCGCAGATCGCGCGGACCAGCGTGCTCTTGCCGGCACCGTTCGGGCCGATGACGGCGACCGCCTCGTTGGCCTTCACCTCGAGGCTGACCTCGCGCAGCACGGTGATCGCGCCATAACCTGCGGTGATGTTGTCGACCGACAGCATGGCTCAGGCTCCAAGATAGGCTTCGCGCACCCGCGGGTCGGCCTGCACCGCCGCGAAGTCGCCGCGCGCGATGATCTCGCCGAAGCACAGCACGTTGACCGCGGAGGACACGCTCATCAGGTCCATGTCGTGGGAGACGAGGAAGATGGTCATGCCGTCCTGGTTGAGCCGGACGAGCATGCGGCGCAACTGCTCGGTCTCCTCGGCATTGAGGCCGGACGACGGCTCGTCGAGGCACAGCAGGTCAGGCTCCGCGATGGCGGCGCGCGCCAGCTCGACGAGCCGCTGCTGGCCGACCGGCAGGTCGCCGGCGCGCCAGTCGGCCAGTGCGGCGAGGTCGAAGCGCGCGAGGGTCTTGTCTGCCTGCACCGCGAGCCGGCGCCTTTCGGCCCGCGACGACGGCAGGCCGAGGAGATTGGCCAGGAAGCCGCTGCGGCCGAGCTTGTGGCAGCCGGCGATGAGGTTCTCGCGCACGGTCAGGTGGCTGAACACCTGGGGCGTCTGGAAGGTGCGCACGAGGCCCGCGCGACTGCGCGCGGCGACCGAAGCGCGGACGATGCCGGCGCCGCGGAACCGCACGGCGCCGGTATCGGGCGCCAGGAAACCAGAGAGGATGTTGAACAGCGTGCTCTTGCCGGCCCCGTTCGGCCCGATCAGGCCGGTGATCCGGCCCTTGGGGATGTCGAGCGTCACGTCGCGCAGGACGGACAGGCCGAAGAAGCCCTTCGAGATGCCACTGAGCTGCATCAGCGCGGCGCCGTCGCCTTGAGGGACACTCATGGCCGCTCCTCGCCACCGGAACCGGCCAGACGCATGAACCGCGCCTTGACCCAGCCGCCGATGCCCTGCGGCAGGAAGATCACGGTGAGGACGAGCGCCCCCGCGAACAGCAGCGGATGGACGTCGCCGAGCTTGCTCAGGAGGTTCGGCGCGAGCGTCACGAAAGCCGCGCCGAACAGCGCTCCGGCCACCGTCTGCACCCCGCCGATCACCGCCAGCAGCAGGAAGCTCACCGCCCGGTCGATGCCGAAACTGTCGACGCTGATGAAGGAGACATAGTGGGCGAAGAGGCTGCCAGCGAGCGAGCCGACCATCGCGCTGAGCATGAAGACCTTCACCTTCAGCCGGTGCACGTCGACGCCCAGCACCATGGCCGCCTGGGGGGCGTCGCGCATGGCGCGCATGGCAAACCCTGCGCGCGAGTCGAGCAGATTGTAGTGCAGCCAGAACACCACGGCCGCCACGATCCAGACGAAATAATAGAAGCGCTGCGGCGTGTTGAGCGACAAGCCGAACAGCGTGATGCGCGGAATGCCGCCGATGCCGAGCGTGCCGCCGGTGATCCAGTCCCATTCCAGGAACAGGACATGCCCGATGGTCGCCAGCGCGAGGGTCGCCAGGGCCAGGAAGTGGCCCGACAGGCGCAGGATCGGCCAGCCGAGGCAGAACGCGGTCAGGCCGGATATCGCCATGCCGCAGGCGAGCCCGGCCGGCCAGGGCCAGCCGAAATGGGTCGCACCGTAGGCGCTCGCATAGGCGCCGATGCCGTAGAACACGCTCTGCGCCAGCGAGATGATGCCGCACTGGCCGAGCAGGAAGGCCACGCCGAGCCCGGCAATGGCGTAGAGCGCGGTGAAGACCATGAGGTCGACGGTGCCGCGCGAGGCGACCATCGGCAGCGCCGCCCAGGCGGCGAGACCGGCGACCGCGACGAGGGCGAGGACGGCGCTGCGGGTCCGCGGCCGTGCCGCCGCCGTGCGCGCCAGCGAGATCGGTTCGACGCTCATCCGCCGGCCCTCCCCCTGCGGCCGAGAATGCCGTTCGGCACCGCGACCATGATCAGGATCAGGAAGGCCATCGCGATGACGTCCTTGTAGCCCGACGAGACGAAGACGATGGCGAGTGCCTCGACGATGCCGAGGGCAAGGCCCCCGACAATGGCGCCGAAGGGATTGCCGAGCGTGCCGATGATCGCCGCGGTGAACCCCTTGAGGGTCAGCAGCAGCCCCATTTCATAATGCAGGGTGATCAGCGGCGACACGAGCACACCGGCGATGCCGCCGACCGCGCCGCCCAGGACGAAGGTCAGCGTGCGCATCAGCGGCACGTTGATGCCGATCGTCGCCGCCCCTTCCGCGTCGATCGAGGCCGCCATGATCGACTTGCCGATGAAGGTCTTCGTGTAGAACAGCCTGAGCGCGATGACGACCAGGATGCTCGAGACGATCAGCCAGACCGCGTGGACTCGGATGGCCGCATCGAAGACATCGAGCGAGGCGCTGCCGCCGATCCCCGCGACCGGATGCGAGTCCCGGCCGAAGAACAGGAGCGTCGCCGCCGACACGGCGAAGGCGCCGCCGAGCGTCACCAGGAGGAACGAATCCTCGGTGCCGCCGCGGTGCTTGGTCGGGCGCACCAGCAGGAGCTCGACCGCCCAGCCGACCGCCGCGCCGGCGACCATGCCGCCGGCGAAGGCGAGAAGCGTCGGCGCGCCGAGCCGCTCCATGGCGAGATAGGCGGCGATCCCCGCCACCAGGGCGAAATCGCCCTGCATGGCGTTCACCACCCGGGTGCCGCGGTAGATCACCGAAATGCCAAGGCCGATGAGGCCGTAGACGAAGCCGTTGGTCACGCCTGACAACAGCGATTGGATGAGAAGCGTCGTGGTCATCGGGCCATGGACTGCAGGAGAAGCAAAGGGCGGGCGCCGCGCCGACGCCCGCGCGGCTCAGGCGGCCACCTTGAACGGCAGGCGCGTGAACTGCTGCTTGACGAGCTTGGAATAGACATAGCTCGTCAGGCCGATGCCGGTGAGGTCGTCCTTCGAGAAGTCGTAGCTCGCCATCACGCCCTTGAACGGCTGGCGCATGGCGGCCGCGATCGCCGCCTTGTCGGTCGGCCCGGCCTTCTTCAGCGCATCGGCGACGATGTGCACGGCGTCCCAGCCGGCTGCCTCGTAGTTTTTCGGCAGCGAGCCATAGGCCTTCTGATAGAGCTCGACGAAGGCCTTCTGGTGCGGCTCCGGATCCTCGCCGACCAGGAATTCCGGGAAGACGATATCGTCGGCGAACTCGCCCATGCCGCGCACATAGTCGTAGGGAGAGGAGCCGATGGCCGAGATGATCGGCTGGGTGATCTTGACCTGCCGGGCGCCGCGGAACGGCACCGGCGAGGTCGCCACCACATAGACCGCCTCGGGCTGGGCGGCGCGCACCTTGGCGGCCTGGGTCGAGACATCGGTCGCGCCCACCTCGAACTTCTCGACGGCGACGAAGTCGACGCCATAGTCGCGCGCCATGCCGCGCAGGCTGGTATAGACGAGCTGGCCGTAGCCGGAATCGTGCAGCACGCCGATCTTCTTGAAGTTCTGCGCCTTGGTATATTCGAGCATCGCCTTGGCGTTGAGCGGCTGCGGCGGCAGGACGTGGTAGAGCGACTTGTAGTTCAGCTCGATCGCCGGACCGAGGCCGGTCAGGGCGACCTGCGCCATCTTCTCGCCGTCGGTCAGCGCGGCCATGGCGCCGGTGCTGGCGGTCAGCGAGCCGCCAATCATCGCCGCGACCTTCTCGTTGAAGATCAGCGCCTCGGCCTTGCTCTTGGCGATGTCCGGCTTGGAGCCGTCGTCCTCGATCAGGATCCGCAAGGGGCGCCCGCCGATGCCGCCGGCCTCGTTGATCATCTTCTCGGCGAGCTGCATGGCCGAGCGCTCGGCCTGGCCGAGCCCCGCGCCCGGGCCGGTCAGGCACAGAACGGCGCCGACCTTGATCGGATCGGTGCCCTGGGCCCTGGCGACGAAAGGCGCCGGCACCAGCGCCGTGGCGCCGGCGGCCGCGATGAGCCGGCGGCGTGATAGATGGAATGTGGTCATGGTGTCCTCCCGGGGCGCTGCGGCATCTGCGGCCGCTTTGAACGCGAATGGTGATAGTCCGACTATGGGCTCGCCGAGCCGATTTCCTTCCTCGATTGCCGTATGGAGGCTATGCGGGGCGACGGCCGGCGCCGCCCCGCCGTCCCCGGCTCATTCGGCGGCCGCGCGGAATTCCGGCGTTTCCAGTTCGGGCAGCACCTCGCGCATGAACAGGTCGAGCTCTTCCAGCATCACCTCTTTCGGGCACTGCGCCCAGTGCCAGATCAGCGTGATGTATTCGCACGGGGCCTGGTCGTAGATCCGCCGCCAGACGTCCTTGTTGTCCTGCAGCGTGCCGCCGATGAACAATTCGCTCTTCTTCATGCCCTCGACGAGCGTGGCATCGTCGCCCTGCGGCAGCTGCGGGAAGAACGGCCCGTAGAAGTTCCTGTAGATGTCGAGGTCGTATTTGCGCAGGCGCTCGTCGAACTCGGCGCGCGTCGCGGTGACATGCGGAAAGCGTACGATGTTCTGGCGTTCGCCGAGCTGGAAATCGTAGCCCGCGCGGCGCGCGACCTCGTGATAGAGCCGGACGCCGTCCGCGACCTGGGCCACCGGCGAGAAATAGGTCGGGTTGAAGCCGCGGCGCGCGCAGAACTCGACGCTCTCCTTGCTCTTGGTCGTGGCGACGAAGAGCGGCGGATGCGGCCGCTGGTAGGGTTTCGGCACGACGGCGATCTGGGCGACCCGGCCCTGGTCATCCACCTCGCCGACGACGCCCGCCTCGCGCGCCGTGCGCGCCGCCGGATAGCCTTCGATGCCGCTGATCGGATAAGGCGCCTTGTAGGTCGGGCCATCCAGCACGACCGCGTCCTTGGTCCAGCAGGCGATGAGCTGGTCGACGCGTTCCTCGAAGACGTCTCGGTTCTTCTGGTCCGAGGCGCTGCCGTCGGAGACGGTGGCGACCGACCCGGCCCACTGGCCGAGCACGTTGGCCCAGCGCGACTGGTAGCCGCGCGCCACGCCGACCCAGTAGCGACCCTTGGTGAGGTGGTCGAGGATGGCGGTCTCCTCGGCGACGCGGATCGGATCCTGCGTCGCCATGACATAGCCGATCGCGCCGACATTGATGGTCGAGGTCTTGGCCGCCCAATAGGCATTGAGAATGCCGGGATTGGGCCCGACCTCGTAGCCCTCGGAATGGAAATGATGCTCGATGGTCGAGGCACCCCAGACGCCCATCCGTTCGGCCGCCAGCACGACGTCGGTCCATTCGTGGACGATCCACTGGTACATGTCGCGGTCGACGCCCATCGGGCGCTGCTTCACCCGGTCCTCGAAGCCGTCGCTCGGAAACATCGGATAGAGCTGGAGAATGACCTTCGGCCGCGCCATGCGCGCCTCCCTTTCACTGACTTTTTTCGACAAATCCTAGACCGCTTGCCGGATCCTGAGATCAAGGCACCGGCTATGGGTGTTATTGGTTCGCGCTATAGGCGGCAGGAGCGGCCAGCCGGCACATGGCGCCGGCGTGGAAGATCAGCGGCCGTCTGTCCGCCGCGAGGCTGAAGGCCTCGACCTGCCCGACGAAGATGACATGGTCGCCGCCCCAATGCCGGCAGAGCGTGCGGCATTCGAAGCGGGCGGCGGCGTCCGGCAGCACCGGCAGGCCGCCGGGCCCCTCCTCGACCGCGATGCCGGCGAAACGGTCGATGCCCGAGCGCGCGAACTGGCGCGCCAGCGGCTCCTGGTCCTCGGCCAGAACATGGACCGCGAAATGGGTGGCGTCCACGAAGGCGGCATGGCTCGAAGAGCTGCGCGCCAGGCTCCAGAGGATCAGCGGCGGATCGAGGGACAGCGAGCTGAACGAGTTGACAGTGACCCCGCTGCGGTGGCCGCGAGCCCCGGTGGTCACGACGGTGACACCCGTGGTGAAACGGCCGAGCGCGTCACGAAAGGCGCGCGGGTCGAGGCAGGCCGCGCTCCCCTCCTCCTTCAACGCCGGATATCCCATGGAGCCTCCCGATGGCTGCCGCCGCCCCTCCCTCGGGTCGCGGCCTCAAGCGATGAGACGCAGACTGGGCGGTTCCACACCCCTTGAGAATGCGATAAGAGACGATGCCAGTTATAGGCAGAGGGTATAGGCGGTGGACCTCCGACACATCACGGCCTTCGTCGCGGCCTATGAGGAAGGCAGCATCAACCGCGCGGCCCAGCGGCTGAACCTCGCGCAGCCGAGCGTCAGCGGCATCCTCAGGGACCTCGAGGCGGAGATCGGCGGCCCGCTGTTCGAGCGGCTGGCCCGCGGCTCGCGGCCGACCATTGCCGGCGACACCTTCTACAAGCATTGCCTGCGCGTGCTGGCCGAGATCGACGCCGCCCGCAAGGCGGTGACCAACGGCGCCGACCGCGTCGCCGGGCCTGTCCATATCGGCCTTGCCCCGACCGTCGCCAAGGGCCTGATGCCGCGCTTCATCGCCGGCTATCTCGCTGACTATCCCGACGTGCAGCTGCGCGTCGCCGAAGCCTTCTCGGGCCCGCTCGCCGAATGGACCCTCTCAGGCGAGGTCGATTTCGCCGTCGTCGCCGTGCCGCCGGTCGACCGGCGGCTGGTCATCCGGCGGCTCGCGCCCGATCCGATCTTTCTGATCTCGGCGGCCGGCGGGCTTGCGGCGACCACCACCGGGCCGCTCTCCGCCATGGCGCCACTGAAGCTGGTCATGCCCTCGCCGCGCAACGGCCTGCGCATCATGCTCGACCGCTACATCCACGCGGTCGGCCTGCCGATCGACCGGCTGATCGAGGTCGACAGCCTTCACGGCACGCTGGAGGTGGTCAAGCGCAGCGACTGGGTCACGCTCCTCTCGATCACCTCGATCCTGCGCGAGCTCGACCGCGGCGAGCTCGCGGCACGGCGCACCGACCCGCCGGTCGACCTGGAATTCTATCTGATCCACCCGGCACGGCGCGCCCTCTCGGCCGCTGCCGCCCTGTTCGTCGCGCGGCTGGAACAGGCCTTCTGCGTATCGCAGGCCGAATGGGCCCACCTCGTCGCCGACGAAACCGTCAGCGCGACGATCCGCTAGGGCGCGACGATCGGGATCGCTAGGCCGCCGCGACCGCCGCCTCGGCCACGGCCAGCATGACCGTGATCGGGTTCAGGCGCGCCGCCTCGGCCGCCGCATAGGCGGCGAGCACCGCCGGATCCTCGGCGGTCGAATGGCCGATGATGACGGCATCGCTGGCAAAGGCGGCGACGCGCTCGAAGCCCGGCCCATCGGCGGCAAGCTGGCCGACCAGGATGAGCACGACGTCATAGGTGCGGGTCAGCGCGCCGACCGCGAACGATAGGCGCTCGTCGTCGGTGACCGCCGGACCGCCCGGCAGGCGCTGTCCGAGCGGCACGAGATGCGCGCGCGAGGCCGGATCGCGGTGGATGATCTCGGCGAAGGAGGTGCGTTCGCCAAGCAGATCGGCAAGACCCGGCGCGCCGTGTCCGGCCAGCGCCGACAGCGCCGCATTACCTTCGTCGAGGTCGATCATGACGACGCGCCGGCCGCCGTTCGCGAACTGGCGGGCGAGCGCCAGCGTCACGCCGGTGGCCGCAAGGCCGGGCGCCGTCGCCATCACCAGGCTGCGCCGCACCGGCTGACCGGTGGCGTCGAGCCGGGCCGCAAGGCCGCTGATGCTCTGCACCGGTTCGCCATCCGTGGTCTGAACCTCGGCTTCCGCCTCGGCTTCGGTGCCGGCGAGATCTTCGGCGAGGTCGTGCTCGAAAGCGCTGCTGTCGCTGTCGATGCCGCCAGCGGGGTCACCGGCCTGCGGACGCGCGCCGTCGGATGGCGCGGCGGCTTCGGCCGAGGCCGCAGGCATCGCCGCCGCCATGATCGGCGCGGCCGTGATGTGGCCGGGATCGGCCGCCCGCCGGGACGCATGAACCGGAGCAGCCCCCGGCGCTTCGATCCTGATGTCCGCGCGGAGCGGCGTCTCGGGCTCGGCCAGATCCTGCTCCGGATCCTCCGCGCCCGCGGTCCGCTGCCCCTCGCCGTTGAGCAGCGCGCCGGTCGCCACGCAGCCGAGCGCCAGCAGCATCGTGCCAAGCGTTGCGATCAGCATGGTCGGCAGCTTCTTCGGATAGGCCGGAACGCTCGAAATGGCCGCGCGGGAGATGATGCGGGCATCGGGCGGCGCGGCATTGACGCTGTCGCGTGTCGTGGCGTCGCGATAACGCGCCAGCAGCGCCTCGAGCTGGTCGCGCTGCGATTTCGCCTCGCGCTCCAGCACCCTGAGCTGCACCTCCTGCTCGCTCGCCTGGCTCGCCTGGCGCTTGACCTGGTCGAGGGTCTGGCTCAGCGCCTCGACCCGGGCGCCGGCAAGGCGCGCGTCGTTTTCGAGAACCCGCACGAGCTTTTCCGCCTCGGTCCGGATCTGGCCGTCCAGGCCGGCCAGCTGGGCGCGCAGCTCGGCCATCCGCGGATGGCGCGGTCCGAGCGTGGAGGCCTGTTCGGCAAGCGCCACCTGGACCGAGGCACGCTGCTCGTTCAGCCGCCGCATGATCTCGGAATTGACGACATCACCCGATTCGATCGGCCTGCCGGCGCGCAGGAAGTCGCGCAGCAGGCGGGCGCGTGTCTGGGCGTCGGTCTGCTGCGCCTTGGCGGTCGCGATCTGGCTGTTGACCTCGGCGAGCTGCTGGGCGGTGAGGCTGGTATTGTTGGCGCCGACGAACAGATTGGCGCGGGCGCGGAAGCTCTCGACCCGGGCCTCGGCCTCCTCCACCTTGCCGCGCAGGCCGTCGATCTCCGTCGCCAGCCACTGCGAGGCCGAACGGGCCTGCGCGCGCTTGTTGGCCCGCTGGGCATCGAGGAAACGCTCGGCCACGGCGTTGGCGGCATCAGTCGCCAGCTGCGGATCGTGCGATTCGAACTGCACCGCGATGATCCGCGACTTGTCGACCTGATAGGCGGTGAGCTTTTCGAAATAGCTGCGCATCACCCGCTCGTCGGTGGTCATGCGCAGCGGATTCTCGGCGAGGCCGAGCAGGATCAGCACCTGCTTCACCGGGTTGATGCCGCGCAGGACCGGATCGAATTCCGGACGCTTGGCGAGATCGAGCTCGCCCGCCACGGCGCGCTCGATGTCGCGCGACATGACGACCTGCACCTGGCTCTGCACCGCCTCCTGGTCGATGGTGGCACGGTCTGCGCTGCCGCGGTCGCCCTCCGAGCGCGTATAGGCGTTGTCGCCGCTCTCGACCAGGATACGGGCTTCGGAGCGGTAGGTCGGCGTCGTCAGGTTGACCGCGACGAGGCTGCCGGCCAGCGCCAGGGCCGAGGGCACGACGACCCACAGCCGGCGCGCCCAGATCGCCCGGCCGAGCGCGGCGAGATCAAGCTCGCCGCGCGGCGCAGCCCCCTCCTCCGCCGGCCGCTTGTGGCCACCAAACCCACGCATCAAAGGCACCTTGAACTGCTGCAATTCAGCTTAGCATAAGAAATCATTAGGGTTGCCATCGTGTTAACGGCACTGGCGGCGGCGGGACCCGCGTTGGGCTTTTCTTAACCACGTCGACGCATGATCCCCGCCATGAAAGACCGACAGGATCAGAGGTCGCGCGTGATGCGCCAGTTCATCGTGCTCACGACGACGGCCGTCGTTGCGCTGATGCTGGGCGGCTGCGCGCCCGGCGCCGGGCCCGGCACTCTGGTCGACACGACCCGCGGCGTGGTCGGCCCGCTCAATGGCGAGGCCGGCACGGTGGTGCCGCACGAGGCGATCGCGCCGCAGGGCCCCTATCTCCTCGACACCGGCGACCGGCTGCGCGTCGTCGTCTACGGCCAGGACGGGCTGACCAATGCCTATGCCGTCGACGCGACCGGCAACATCACCATGCCGCTGATCGGCTCGCTGCGCGCCGCCGGCCGCTCGACCCAGACGCTCGGCACCGAAATCGCCGCGAAGCTGCGCGGCGGCTATATCCGCGATCCCAGCGTCTCGGTCGAGGTGGAGACCTACCGGCCCTTCTTCATCATGGGCGAGGTCGCCGCAGGCGGCCAGTTCCCCTATGTCAGCGGCATGACCGTGCAGAATGCCGTGGCGATCGCCGGCGGCTTCACCCCGCGCGCCAATCGCTGGAACATCGAGGTCACGCGCAAGGTCAACGGCCAGCTCTACCGCGCCGACGTGCCGCCGACGCACCCGCTGATGCCCGGCGACACCGTCGTCATCCGCGAACGCTGGTTCTGATGAACCTCGCCGTCCTGCATGTGATGCGCTCGCCGGTCGGCGGGCTGTTCCGTCACGTCGTCGATCTTGCGCGCGAGCAGACCGCGCGGGGACATCGCGTCGGCCTCGTCGCCGACGCCTCGACCGGCGGCGCGCGGGCCGACGCGCTGCTGTCCTCGCTGGCCGGGGAGCTCGCGCTCGGCGTCACGCGTATCGCCATGAGCCGCGAGCTCGGTCCCTCCGACTGGTCGGCGGCGCGGCATGTGGCGCAGAAGCTCGCCGCCCTCGATGTCGACGTCGTCCACGGCCACGGCTCCAAGGGCGGCGCCTACGCCCGGCTCGTCGGCGGCCGGGCGCTGAAGGTCTACACGCCGCATGGCGGCAGCCTGCACTATCGCCGCTCGACCCCGGTCGGCTTCGTCTATCTCGGCCTGGAGAGGCTGCTGGCGGCGCGGACCGACCTCTTCCTGTTCGAGAGCGACTATGGCCGCGACGCTTTCCGCGCCAAGGTCTGCGAGCCGCGCGGCCTCGTCCGGGTCGTTCACAACGGTGTCGGCCCGGACGAATTCGAGCCGGTGGCGCACGGCGAAGCTGGCAGCGCCATCACCGACCTCCTGTTCATCGGGGAGTTGCGCCGGCTGAAAGGCGTCGACGTGCTGATCGAGGCGCTGGCCGCCCTGGCCGAGCGCGGCCGCCGGCTGACAGCGACTATCGTCGGCGCCGGCCCGGACAGCCAGGCCTTCCAGGACCTCGCCGCGAAGCGCGGCCTCGTCGGCTCGATCGTCTGGCCCGGCCCGTTGCCGGCACGCGCCGCTTTCGCCCGCGGCCGGCTGATGATCGTGCCCTCGCGTGCCGAATCGCTGCCCTATGTGGTGCTGGAAGCCGCCGCCGCCGGCCTGCCGCAGATCGCGACCGCGGTCGGCGGCCTTGCCGAGATCTTCGGGCCGGATGCCGGCCTTCTCGTCGCCCCGGGCGATGCCGCGGCGCTCGCGGCGGCCATTGCGGCGCGCCTCGACGACCCGGCCGAGGCCAACGCGCAGGCGGTCAGGCTGCGCGAGCGTGTGCGCGGCGCCTTCTCGGTGACGGCCATGACCGATGGCGTTCTTGCCGCCTACCGCGACGCGCTGGCGCAGCGCCCGCGCTGATTTCGTTTTTCCACCCACCCCAAAAAGCATCGCCCCGCGCCGGGCGGACCGGCGCAGGGCGATGAGCGAACAGCGTCGGTGCGGGTCGCCCCGCCTCGCGCTCAGCGGCCGTAGCGGGCCACCCGCGCGATGTCGTCGCGGCTGATGCCGATGTCGCGCAGCGCGTGGTCGCTCAGGGTGCGCAGCTCGGCGGCGGTGCGGTGGGCCGCATAGGCCTCGGCAAGCGCCTCGAAGAGCTTGACGGCCTGAGTCTGGACGCGGGCCAGGAGGCCGTCGCCGGCATTGTGCACTGCATCAGAGTGAAGGGTCGAGAGGGACATGTCATTCTCCAGGATCGAGTTTGTTTTTGGAAAGGACGTCGACGGACCGAACCGCCTCGTTCGCCCCGTTAGTATCCTGCGATTGTGAAGATGTTCGGACGCGACCGATCAAAGTTTTTGAAGGCCGGGATCAATTATTACAAGAACGGTTTCTATTGTTTCAGTTCGTGATCGCGACGACTTATCGCGGCCCTGAATTGAGGCTTTTTCCCGGTGACGGTGCGGATTGTCGGAGATCTATTAATTCGCGATTAACAATAGGTTTATGACGCAGCGCAGCATGACCGATTCCGCCGGGACGGCACCCGCAAACTCAAACCAAAAGCAACACTTGCCACCCTAGGCTGCAGCGGCACGAGGGGATCGGCGATGTCCGCCGAGGCTCGCGCAAGGCAAGAGATGCCATCATGCTGGGCTTCACGGGGCGGGACATCATCAAGGCCGTCGAGGCGGGAGCCGACGGCGCGGCCCAGGCCGGCGCCGACGGCCCGCGCCGCCCCCTGCCGGAACGTGCGGCCAGGATCGCCGAGGAGGCTGTCGGCACCGCCTATTCGCCGGTCGTGCTCGGCGGCTTCATCCGGCTGATCGAATTCGTGCTCGTGCTGTCGCTCGGCGCGACCATCTATCTCGGCTGGGTCTACCCGACCTACGGCGTCCAGTGGCCGTCGACCGTCGGCCTGTTCGGCCTTGCCATGCTCGCGCTCTTCGCCTTCCAGGCGGCCGGCCTCTACGATGTCCACGTCTTCCGCACCCATGTCGCCCAGTTCGGACGGCTGCTGGTGGCCTGGACACTGGTCTTCCTGGTGGCGACCGCGGTCGCCTTCTTCGCCAAGGCGGGCGACGAGCTGTCGCGCGTCTGGCTCGGCTCCTGGTACCTCGTCGGCCTCGTGCTGCTCGCACTGTTCCGCACCGGCCTTGCCCATGTCGTGCGCACCTGGTCGCGCGCCGGACGGCTGCAGCGGCGCGTCGTCATCGTCGGCGGCGGCGAGGCGACCGACGAGCTCATCGGCTCGATCCAGGCGCAGAAGGACAGCGACGTCAGCCTCTGCGGCACGTTCGACGACCGCTCCGACGATCGCTCGCCGGCCAACCCGACCGTGCCGAAGCTCGGCACGGTCGACGATCTCGTCGAATTCGCCCGACGCACCCGCGTCGACCTGGTCATTGTCACCATTCCCATGAGCGCGGAAACGCGCGTCCTGCAGATGCTGCGCAAGCTCTGGGTGCTGCCGGTCGACATCCGGCTCGCCGCCCATTCGGGCAAGCTCCGGTTCCGGCCGCGCGCCTATTCCTATATCGGCAACGTCCCGGTGCTCGACGTCTTCGACAAGCCGATCCAGGACTGGGACGTGGTGCTGAAATGGGTCTTCGACAAGATCGTCGGCACCCTGGCGCTGATCGCCCTGTCGCCGCTGCTGCTCGCCACCGCCATCGCCGTGAAGCTCGATTCCAAGGGTCCGGTGTTCTTCCGGCAGAAGCGCTACGGCTTCAACAACGAGCTGATCGAGGTCTTCAAGTTCCGCTCCATGTACACGGACAAGAGCGACGCGACGGCGGCAAAGCTCGTCACCAAGGGCGACCCGCGCGTCACCCGGGTCGGCCGCTTCATCCGCAAGACCTCGATCGACGAGCTGCCGCAGCTCATCAATGTCGTGTTCAAGGGCAACCTGTCGCTCGTCGGCCCGCGTCCGCATGCCGTGCACGCCAAGGCAGCGGACCAGCTCTATGACGACGTCGTCGACGGCTACTTCGCCCGCCACAAGGTCAAGCCCGGCATTACCGGCTGGGCCCAGGTCAACGGCTGGCGCGGCGAGACCGACACGCAGGAGAAGATCCAGCGGCGCGTCGAGCACGACCTCTACTACATCGAGAACTGGTCGGTGCTGTTCGACCTCTACATTCTCGCCAAGACGCCGCTGTCGCTGGCGCGCCATCACGAGAACGCCTTTTGAGCACCGCCCTGCCCGCCCCGGCCGCCGCGATCGACATCGCCGGGCGCCGGCGGCCGCCGCTGAGCCTCGTCGTCGGCGAAGGCCTGCGCCTGCGCCTGCTCTGGCTGATGATGATCGGCGGCGCCTTCGTCTTCGCCGAGCCCTCGCCCTACGAGATCGGCGCGCTCGTCACCATCGGCGCCTTCGCCGTCACCGGCGCCATCGCTCTGCGGCCGGCGCTGATGCCCGTCGTCTTCGTGCTGATCGTCTATTGCCTCGGCCTCACCATCTCCTCGGTGCAGGTGATGAGCGATGCCAAGGTGGTGCCCTGGACCGCCGTCTCCTGGTACCTCGCGGTCACCATGGTGTTCTTCGCGGCGGTTCTCGCCGACAACACCGGGGCGCGGCTCGACGCCATCGTGCGCGGCTGGACGCTCGCGTCGCTGATCGCGGCGCTCGCCGGCATATCGGGCTATTTCCGGCTCTTCCCCGCCGCCTTCGATCTCTTCACGCTCTATGGCCGCGCCAAGGGTACCTTCAACGACCCCAATGTCTTCGGACCGTTCCTGATCTTCCCGATGCTGATCGCCATGCAGGCCTTCCTGCGCGGCGGCGCCGGCGCCATGCTGCGTGCCGGCGCCCTGCTCGGCCTGCTCACCATCGCGCTGCTCCTGTCGTTCTCGCGCGGCGCCTGGGCGCATTTCGTCGTATCGGCGGCGATCATGGTGGCGCTGATGTTCATCACCGCCGAAAGCCGGGCGGAGCGCTGGCGCATCGTGCTCGTGGTGGCCGCAGGCCTCGTCGTCGCCGCCGCCTTCGTGCTGGTGCTGCTGTCCATCGACCGCGTCGCCGACCTCATGCGCGAGCGGGCCAATTTCAACCAGTCCTACGACAACGGCCCGATGGGCCGGTTCGGCCGGCATGCCTATGGCTGGCAGCTGGCGCTCGACCGGCCGCTCGGCCTCGGCCCCCTGCAATTCGCCAAATATTTCGTCGAGGACGTGCACAACGTCTATCTCGACTCGTTCATCGCCGGCGGCTGGATCGCCGGTACCACCTATCTGGTGCTGGTCGGCATGACCCTGTTCGCCGGCATCTTCGCCAGTTTCAAACGCACGCCATGGCAGGCGACCGCGCTTGCCGCCGTCGCGACCTATTGCGGCCTCGCCTTCGAGGGCAAGATCATCGACACCGAGCACTGGCGCCATTTCTGGGTTCTTTCGGGCGTGATCTGGGGCGTCGCGCTGGCCAACCGCAACAGCCCGTTGGATATTCGGCTCGGCCGGCTTGCGGCGCGCGGCGAAAACGCCTAAATCCCGCTCACGGTCGGAGTGTAGCGCAGCCCGGTAGCGCACTTGCATGGGGTGCAAGGGGTCCCGAGTTCGAATCTCGGCACTCCGACCAGTTTCCCTTCCCCTTGATGTTTCAGGTCAATCCCGGCCGCGTCCGTGGCCGGACGCCTTGCGCAACGGCGCAGGCCGGGCGGATTCCCGGCCGTTCAGGCCCCCCGCGGTCCGAGCAGGATGATGGCCGCAGCAACGAGCGCAACCGCTCCGCCCGTCAGGTCCCAGCGATCCGGCGCCTGCCCTTCGGCAAGCCACAGCCAGACCAGCGAGGCGACGATGTAGATGCCGCCATAGGCCGCATAGGCGCGGCCCGCGTGATCGCTCGGGACGAGGGTCAGGAGATAAGCGAAAAGGATGAGCGAGGCGATGCCGGGCGCCAGCCAGAGGATGGACTTGCCCTGGCGCAGCCAGGCCCAGAACGCAAAACAACCGGCGATTTCCGCGACCGCCGCCCCGGCGAAGGCGAGGATGATGCTGATCGAATAGGTCATCGCTGCAGCGTGCCAGATTCCCGGCTCCGGTGAAGCCGCGGCGCCGCGCGGCGAACCCCGCCTTGCGCCAGACCGCAACGGCCAGACGGCGCAACCCTCGAACGATCGAGGCGTTGCTTATCGGCAGGCTGGCTCCCGATGGCCGGGGCCAGGCCTCGTCCCTCAAGCTCCGCCTGGTTCAGTGCCCATGGTGCAACGTGCATGGTCCATCGCCGCTTGCTGCGCGATGATCTTCATTCTGTCCGGCTGCGGCGCCTATGAGGCCCGCCTGGCCCAGTTCGCCCGCTACCGGCTCGCCGGGCTCAGCCAAGGCGACATCCGCATGTGCGCGGGCATGCCGAACAGCACGGCGCCGGACGGCCGCGGCGAGATCTGGATGTATGAGCACGGCGGCACGACCCCCGGCGGCATGGTGGCGCCCGGCCTTTCGGTGCCGACCCCGACCGGCCCGGTCTCGATCGGCGTCGCGACCGACGGTTATTGCCGCGTTCAGATTCGCTTCGTCGACGGCAAGCTGGTCGAGGTCGACTATGCCGGCCAGACCAGCATCGGCGCCGCGCGCGATGCCTTCTGCGCCCCGATCGTGCAGAGCTGCCTCTGGCGGAAGGAGCGGATGGAGCAGAACACGGCTCCCCGACGCCAAGGCGGCGCCCGAAGCCCGACGGCCGGCGCGCACTGAGCGCCGCTCCCTCCGCGGACGACAGGCGCCGAGGCAGCGCGCACCGGGCGATGCCGTGTCGCCGGCCTGGAAACTCCGTTCAGCGGCGGGCCACTACGCGGGACGGATCGCCTGCGAGTGTCGATAAAGCCAGCCCGAGACTGGTTTTTCTCGTTACAATGACAGTAGCCCCAAAAACGCCTCAAAATATTGTCCTTGAAATTTTCATATTGTACGTTTATCAAGGAAAGACGTTTCGGCCTTTCTCCTTGGCTGCGCGTCGAAAAATTCGCGACGCACGCTGATCAAAAACCCTCGAAAACGTATCGCTCGATCGCCCTTCGGCTCGAAGGGCGGTGCTTTCATTTATCCAGAGGACGACCAATGCAAACTGGAACCGTGAAATGGTTCAATTCCCAGAAGGGTTTTGGCTTCATTCAGCCTGACGATGGCGGCTCCGACGTCTTCGTCCATATCAGCGCCGTCGAGCGGGCCGGCATGTACGGCCTCAACGAAGGCCAGAAGATCTCGTTCGAGGTCGTCGCCGACCGCCGCACCGGCAAGTCGGCCGCCGACAAGCTGACCGCCGTCGGCTGAATTTCATGCGCCCTTGCATGCCCGACCGCGGATGTACCGGCGGCCATGCGAACCGCGCGAAGGGCTTCGGTGGGGTCTGCATGAAGACCCCACCGGGCCGCGAACGGATGTGATGTCTCCTGCTGGCGGCCTGCACGGGCAGCGTCCGCCGGCGCCCGCCGGGAACCAGCGATGACGCGTGCCGGACTCAAGTTGTTCATGTTCAAGTCGGACGCGAAGCCCGGCCTCTACAGCTTCGCAGCCGACGGCCGGGGCACCAAGCTGCCGGAACGCCTCGGGCCCTGGACGAGTTATGGCATCGTCCGCCCCGAGGAGCGCCCGCCGCACGGCATGAGCCGGAACGCCATCGAAGCGGGCATTTCCGAACACGGCTTCCAGCTGTGGCGGAAGAAGGAGACCGCGCCGACCACGAGCTGACTTCACCCTCCCCACAGAAAGCAGAGGACTACATGCAGGTTTTGGTTCGGGACAACAACGTCGATCAGGCTATGCGCGTACTCAAGAAGAAGATGCAGCGCGAAGGCATCTTCCGCGAGATGAAGCAGCGCAAGGCCTACGAAAAGCCCTCCGAACGCAAGGCCCGCGAAAAGTCCGAAGCCATCCGCCGGGCGCGCAAGGCCGCCCGCAAGCAGGCGCAGCGCGACGGCCTGCTGCCTGCGCCGAAGGCCAAGCCGCGGCCGCAGAACCGGGCCCGTCCCGCCGTCACCGCCGCTCCGCCGCCGGCCAAGGCCTGACGCCGCGCCGCTCGACCAAGCTCCTCTCCCTGCGCCGCCGGCGATCTCGGCTCGGTCGAGACCGCGCGGCGGCCGCTGCCTGCGCCCGGCGCCGCACCCGCGACCTGCTCGGCCAGCACGCCGGACCTGCAGGGCCGGGCTTCCGCCGTTGCCGGACAGTCGATCAGCCCTCAGCCCTTGCGCGCCGCCAAACGCTTGCCTGCATAATAGGTGCCGCCGGCAAAGGCGAAGAGGCCGGCGAGAGCGGCGAAGGTCATGCGCTTGGTGGCATTGTCCCGGACGACCGGCCGCACCATGACCGAGCCCAGCTGCGCCGCCGCATGGTCCGGCCCGCGCAAGGCGTGAAAGGTGACGACACCGCCGGACGCGGCGAGGCCGACGAGCAAGCCGGCCGCCAGGGCCTTCGGATTGAAGAAAGCATGCATGGTCCTGGCCATTTCCCGAGGCGGCGCGCAGATCGGCGTCAGCGGGCCGCGAAAGCCTGATCGAGCCGGCGGCGGCACTCGGTCAATTCGTTGAGTGCGGCCTGCAGCCTGCGGATGTCGTCGGTGGCCAATTGCCGCACGGGGGCCGGCCGCGGGGGGCCGCCGACGGGACCCGGCCCGCCGGTCTCGACGCGGGATATGCCCTGCCGGGGCGCCGAACCGGCCGCGGCCCAGGGCGGGCTCGGCTCGCTCATGGTCCGGGTCGGCGCGCCGCTGCGCTGCGGCGGCGCGAAGTCCCGCTGGCCGGCCGTCTCGGCCGCGTCGGCCTCGTCCTCGCCCCGGTCCATGCCGGAACCGGGCTCTCCGTCGTCCTCGGCAAAGCCGGGCTCCGTACGCTCATAGGGCGCGCCGCCATGGTCGGCCGCCTCGCCGCGCAGGCCCGGAATGAGCCCCTTCAGGCTGGCCCTGAGCCCGCCCGGCGCAGGCCGATCCTCCGGCACGCGATCATGATGATCGCGATCGGCGCCTGCCTCCTCGCCATGATCCGGGGCGACGACCTCCGGTCCGCCCGGCTTCGGCAGCGCCGCACCGCCCTCGCCGCGGCCCAGCGCCTGGATCGACTTGACCCCGTTTTCCTTGATGATCCGCTGCACGCCGCGGATCGTATAGCCTTCGCCATAAAGCAGATGGCGAATGCCCTTGAGCAGGTCGATATCCTCGGGACGGTAATAACGCCGTCCGCCACCTCGTTTCAGCGGCCTGATCTGGGCAAACCGCGTTTCCCAGAAGCGCAGGACGTGCTGAGGCAGATCGAGATCTTCGGCGACCTCGCTGATCGTGCGATATGCGTCCGGTGCCTTGTCCACTCAAGCGAACCAATTGTTGCGGAACCTCGATCCCTAGCCGGGACCGGCGGCGGAACGGTGACGGATTCGTGACCGCTCGACAATCCAAAACGCAAAAAAGGTTCGGCCGCAGGCGGCGGCTCAGTCCTTCAGGCCGGTGGTGCTCTGGCCGTTGATCTGGGCTTTCAGGATGTTCGAGGGCTTGAACACCATCACCCGGCGCGGCGCGATCGGCACTTCCTGGCCGGTCTTGGGATTGCGGCCGACCCGCTCGCCCTTCGAGCGCACGACGAAGGAGCCGAACGAGGACAGCTTCACCGTCTCGCCTTCGGCCAGGCAATCGGTGATCTCTTTCAGGACCAGTTCGACGAGCTGCGCCGATTCGGTCCGGGACAGTCCCACCTTCTGATAGACAGCCTCGCACAGATCCGCGCGCGTGACGGTTTTGCCCGTCATGTCGACCCCCAAACAAAAAGCCCCGGAAAACGATACCGCTGCCTGACAATTGATCAGGCCGCTGCGCTTATCACTCTGATTTCGTTATCACTATGGCTTCGGGCGCCGCCGGTCAACCACCTCGGTGCCGGGCCGCCTCCGCCGCGCCGCGACCGGCCTCACCAGCGGATCAGCGCCGAGCCCCAGGTGAAGCCGCCGCCCATGGCCTCGAGCATGACCAGATGGCCCGGCCGGATGCGGCCGTCCTTCACCGCCGTATCGAGCGCGAGCGGGATCGAGGCCGCCGACGTATTGCCGTGCCTGTCGACGGTCATGACCACCTTTTCCGGCGCGATCTTCAGCTTTTCCGCCGAGGCGTCGATGATCCGCTTGTTCGCCTGATGTGGTACGAACCAGTCGAGATCGGCCGAGCTGGTGCCCGTCGCGGCATAGGCATCGTTCATCACGTCGGTGATCATGCCCACCGCGTGCTTGAAGACTTCCCGGCCCTCCATGCGCAGATGGCCGACCGTGCCGGTCAGCGACGGGCCGCCGTCGACATAGAGCTTCGGCGTGTGCCGGCCATCGGAGCGCAGATGCGTGGTGAGCACGCCGCGGCCATGGATGCCGGCCGGCTGCTCCTGCGCCTCCAGGACCACCGCGCCGGCGCCGTCGCCGAACAGCACGCAGGTGCCGCGGTCCTCCCAGTCGAGAATGCGCGAGAAGGTCTCGGCGCCGATCACCAGCGCGCGCTTGTGGCTGCCCGAGCGCAGAAACTTGTCGGCGGTGGCGATGGCGAAGACGAACCCCGAACATACCGCCTGCAGGTCGAAGGCGGCGCCGTGGGTGATGCCGAGCCGTGCCTGGATGGCCGTGGCGCTCGCCGGAAAGGTGCGGTCGGGCGTGGAGGTGGCGAGCAGGATGAGATCGATGTCGGCGGCCGTGATGCCGGCCGCCGCCAGCGCCGCCTCGGCCGCCTTCAGGCCGAGATCGGAGGTCGTCTCGCCCTCGGCGGCGATGTGGCGCTGCCGGATGCCGGTGCGCTGCACGATCCATTCGTCCGACGTGTCGACGCGCCGCGACAGCTCGTCATTGGTCAGGATTCGCTCCGGCAGATAGCTGCCGACGCCGATGACAACGGAACGCAGGGTCACGATGCGGCCTCAAGGGATGCGGGCGCCTGGGCGGCCCGCGTTGCATGATAGGCGTCGACCATCGCGCGAATCTTGGATTGCAGATCGTACCGCGCCATGTCGTAGGCGATATCGACGGCGCTCGCAAAGCCGAGCGGATCGGTGCCACCATGGCTCTTGATAACGACACCGTTGAGGCCAAGGAAGACCGCGCCGTTGCTCTTGCGCGGATCCATCTTCTCGCGCAGCGTCGCGAAGGCGGTGCGGGCCAGGAGATAGCCGAGGCGCGAGCGCCAGGTCCGCGACATCGCGCCGCGCAGATATTCACCGATCTGCTTGGCGGTGCCCTCGGCGGTCTTCAGCGCGATATTGCCGGTGAAGCCCTCGGTCACCACCACGTCGACCACGCCCTTGCCGATATCGTCGCTTTCGACGAAACCACGATAGTCGATGCCGGCAAGGCTCGCCTCGCGCAGGATCTGGCCGGCCTCGCGGATGAATTCCAGGCCCTTGACCTCTTCGACGCCGATATTGAGGAGGCCGACCGTCGGCCGCTCCAGGTCGAACACGACCTGCGCCATGGCCGCGCCCATCACCGCCATCACCGACAGCGCCTCGGCATCGGCCCCGATGGAGGCCCCCATGTCGAGCGCGATGGATTCGCCGCGCAGCGTCGGCCAGAGCGCCGCCAAGGCCGGGCGCTCGACGCCTGCCATGGTCTTCAGGTTGAAGGCCGCCATGGCCATCAGCGCGCCGGTATTGCCGGCCGACACGGCGGCTGCGGCACGGCCGAACTTCACCTCGTCGAGCACCTTCCACATCGACGAGACGCGCCGGCCGTAACGCAGGGCCTTGGACGGCTTGTCGTCCATGCGGATGGCGATGTCGGTATGGACGATCTCGGCGTGCGCCTTGACGCGCGGATTGGCGGCGAGCAGCGGCGCGATCTGCTTCTCGTCGCCGACCAGCACGAATTCCAGGTCGCGATGGCGCGACAGGGCGATCTCGGCGCCCGGAATGATGACCGAGGGTCCAAAATCGCCCCCCATCGCATCAAGGGCCAGCCTGACCTTCTCAGACATTCGCCATCCCGTTCGCGCGCCGCGCGCGGCGCCTGTTGCAGAGCTTGGAACCAATCGGCCCAGGGAGCCGGGACAATAGCGTCTGGGACCGGCGGCACAAGAGGCAGCGGCCCCCGCACGCGACTTTGATGAGGCCCATCAGTCTTCGCGCCGCAGCTTGACGAGGCCGGCGAAGGGCGAGACCTCGGCGCCGGCGTCGGGAGCCTCGAACACGGCGTCCGGCCGGCGCGGATAGGGATCGACCGCCAGCGCCAGGAATTCGGCGGCAACGCCGGCAAGGTCGATCTCGCCGCCGATCAGGGGATCGTCGGCGGCCACGGACGCATCGATCGCAAGCCCGTCCTCCTCGTCGTGGACGAGATGGGCCTTCAGCTTGTCGGCCGGCCGGAAGGTCGCGTCGACCTCCTCCTCGATGAGGTTCGTCACCGGCTCGAGGGTGACGACGCAGGTCTGCACGACGCCGGCCTTCACCGTTCCGGTCACCGCCAGACCATCGCCATGGTAAGGCTTGACGTCGACGTCGAGCAGGAAGCTCTCGATCGCCTCGACGCCGATGGCGGCGGCCAGGGCCGCCCCGTCCGCCGGGTCGAGCCGGTCGCGCCTGACATGGCGGCCATTCGGCGGCACGTCGTGTATGCGGATGGGCCAGCGCGGCAGGGCGGCTCTCGCTTCGTCCTCGGTCATGACACATCTCCCTGGCGAATCCGTGGCCTGGTTCCGGTCCTCGCCGCCACCGGCGGCCCGGCAGGAGCTGGAATCGGAGCGCCATCGGCCCTTCATGAGCGGCTCGTCGCGCCGCGGCTGCGGCATGCATTCCCCCTGTCAGACGCCAGGGAGACGACGAATGTCAAATCCGCTCCACGCGCGGAAAGGATATCCGGGCACTGGCCAGATGTTCAAACGGCAGGGCGGCGAGCTCCGCGACCGCCGCGCGGACATAGGCGGCGAGCGAAGCGGCTTCGCCTTCCGGCCGGCCGAGCACGTTGCGCAGCAGGGCCTGTTCGAGCTGCCGCGGCTCGCCGCTCGCCAGCGCCTCGTCATAGACCTTCACGCGCCCGTAGAAGGCCTGGCCCATCTTCTTGATGCGCCGCGGCACCTTGGTATCGGCGACGCCGAGCTCGCGCAGGCCGCGGTCGAGATCGAAGAACATCAGGTTGACGAGCGCCTGGCCGAGCTCGCGCCGCTCCGCGCTCTCCTCCTTCAGCCGGTGCAGGACGAGGAACATGTGCAGCGCCACCATCTCGAAGCGCCCCTCCACCGTATCCGCCACGCCGTGGTCGCGGAAGAACGCGGGATTTCGGGATTGCGCCACGATGGCGCCGTAAAGGCTGCGGATCGTCTCGTCGCCCTTGTTCCGGCGGAAAAGGCCGAAGATCATGAGGTTCAGTCCGGCATCGGGTTGAAAAGAATGCGCATGCGGGGTACGTCAACGCGCCCTCGCATTCAAGCGCGGGGTGGTGTCGCCGACACCGCCTGAGGTTGAAGGTTGGTTTGATGGTGCCCGTGAAGTCCGTTCTTTCCAAGTCCGCTCTTGCCAAGTCCGTGCTTGCCAGGGCCGCGCTGCTCGCCGGCGCCGCCCTGATCACCAGCGCCTGTTCCGACACGCCCTCCCTCGCGCCGACGCTGCCGCAGCCGCTGTCGTTCCAGACCGGCGAGACCTTCAACCGCGGCTATGTGATTTCCGAGGAAGCCCTCGCCCAGGTGAAGCCCGGCAACAGCCAGGACCAGGTCCTGGTGGCGCTTGGCACCCCCACCACCATTTCGACCATCAACGGCGACGTCTTCTACTACATCAACGAGAAGCAGTACCGCTCCTTTGCCTTCCAGACGCCACGTACAGTCGAGCGCAATGTCATCGCGGTCTATTTCACCCGCGAGCGCCGGGTCGAGCGGATCGCCAATTACGGGCTGCAGGACGGCAAGGTCTTCGACTTCATCAGCCGCTCGACCACCGCCGGCGGCGAGGAAGCGAGCCTCTTGCGCCAGATCCTGCAGGGACCGAGGACCTGATCGCGACTAGCGAATGGGGATGAGGCGACGGTCGCTGCCGCTTCCCTATTCGCCATTCGCCCTTGCAAAAAACCCCGCGGATCGCTCCGCGGGGTTTTTTCGTCGCGAGGCGCGCCCGGCCCTAGTGGGCGAGGATCGCCAGCAGCAGCAGGGCCACGATGTTGCAGATCTTGATCGCCGGATTGACGGCGGGGCCCGCCGTGTCCTTGTAGGGGTCGCCGACGGTGTCGCCGGTCACCGACGCCTTGTGTGCGTCGGAGCCCTTCAGGTGCTTCACGCCGTCCTTGTCGACGAAACCGTCCTCGAAGGACTTCTTGGCATTGTCCCAGGCGCCGCCGCCGGAGGTCATCGAAATGGCGACGAACAGGCCGTTGACGATGACGCCGAGCAGCGAAGCGCCCAGAGCGGCGAAGGCCGAGGCCTTCGAGCCCGAGATCCACAGCACGGCGAAATAGGCGACGATCGGCGCCAGCACCGGCAGGAGCGAGGGCACGATCATTTCCTTGATCGCCGCCCGTGTCAGCATGTCCACCGCCCGGCCGTAGTCCGGCCGATCGGAGCCGGCCATGATGCCCGGCTTTTCGCGGAACTGGCGGCGCACCTCCTCGACCACCGAGCCGGCGGCGCGGCCGACCGCGGTCATGGCGATGCCGCCGAACAGGTAGGGAATGAGGCCGCCGAAGATCAGGCCGGCGACGACATAGGGGTTGGACAGGTCGAACGAGACCCTGCCGACGTCCTTGAAGTAGGGCAGCCCGGCATCGATGAACTGCTGCAGGTCGTTGGTATAGGCGGCGAACAGCACCAGGGCGCCGAGGCCGGCGGAACCGATCGCATAGCCCTTGGTGACCGCCTTGGTGGTGTTGCCCACAGCGTCGAGCGCGTCGGTGGACTGGCGCACCTCCTTGGGCAGGCCGGCCATTTCGGCAATGCCGCCGGCATTGTCGGTGACCGGGCCGAAGGCGTCGAGGGCGACGATCATGCCGGCAAGGCCGAGCATGGTGGTGACCGCGATCGCCGTGCCGTAGAGACCGGCGAGCTGGAAGGTGGCGATGATGCCGCCGACGATGACCAGCGCCGGCAGCGCCGTCGATTCGAGCGAGACCGCCAGGCCCTGGATGACGTTGGTGCCATGACCGGTGACCGAGGCCTGGGCGATCGAGACCACCGGCCGCTTGCCGGTGCCGGTGTAATATTCGGTGATCCAGACGATCAGGCCGGTGACGACGAGGCCGATGAGGCCGCAGATGAACAGCGCCTTGCCGGTGATCGACTGGCCGGCAACGACCCCGAGCTCACCCCAGCCGGTGACGAACTGGGTGGCGCCGGCAAGGCCCACGACCGACAGGACGCCGGTGGCGATGAGACCCTTGTAGAGCGCGCCCATGATCGAATTGGAGGCGCCGAGCTTGACGAAGAAGGTGCCGATGATCGAGGTGACGATGCAGACCGCGCAGATCGCCAGGGGATAGATCAGCGCCGCGCCGAGCACTGCGGGCGAGGCCTTGGCAAAGAAAATGGCGGCCAACACCATCGTTGCCACCACCGTCACCGCATAGGTTTCGAAGAGATCCGCCGCCATGCCGGCACAGTCGCCGACATTGTCGCCGACATTGTCGGCGATGGTCGCCGGGTTGCGCGGATCATCCTCCGGAATGCCCGCCTCGACCTTGCCGACGAGGTCGGCGCCGACATCGGCGCCCTTGGTGAAGATGCCGCCGCCGAGACGGGCGAAGATCGAGATGAGCGAGGCGCCGAAGCCGAGCGCCACCAGCGCGTCGATGACCTGCCGGCTGGCGACCCCGAGACCCATCGGACCGGTGAGCACCCAGAAATAGGCGGCGACGCCGAGCAGCGCGAGACCGGCAACGAGGAGGCCGGTGACCGCGCCCGCCTTGAAGGCGATGTCGAGGCCGGAGGCCAGGGATTTGGTCGCGGCCTGGGCCGTGCGCACGTTCGCGCGCACCGAAACGTTCATGCCGATGAAGCCCGCGGCCCCGGAGAGCACGGCGCCGATCAGGAAGCCGACGGCCACGACGCCGCCGAGCAGGTAGTAGAGGGCTGCGAGAATGACGATGCCGACGACCGAAATGGTCAGGTACTGGCGGCGGAGATAAGCCTGTGCGCCCTCTGCGACGGCGCCGGCGATTTCCTGCATTCGCGCTGAACCGGGATCCTGCGCCATCAGCGACTTGGTCGCCCAAGCGCCGTAGACCACGGATAACAATCCGCAGCCGATGATTACCCAAAGGGCTGTGCTCATTGAAAACGTTCCTCTCGCCCGGCCGTCCGGATGGACGACCGTCCGGCGACTTCCGCCGGCTCTTCTTGCCTGTTGTTCACCGCGCGCAGCGCTGCGACTCCTCAGACTGGCGCGAGGACCGTCGCTTTTTTGCCAAAGTCTGAAACGGTAAGCAACGCTGACGGAGCTCCGCCCGCCCTCCGCCATTCGCCTCGGTCGAGCTGCCGTGACGGCACGAGGCCTTGCTCGGGCCCGCATGTGCCGGGCATGGCGGGCGCATGGACACGCGGCCGGCCAACCGCGCCGCATAGCGGGCCTTCATCGGGGGATCTGGAGGAGACCTTTGGCATGGCGGCCGCAGCCATGCTCCGGCGCCGCGCAAGGCGGCCTGGGCGCAGCGCGCCGCGAACCAGGCCCGCAGCCGCGATGCCCGGGGCGCCGTGGCGTCAGCCGGCCGCGGCCGCGCGCCGGCGCATGCTGCCGAGCGCCAGCGACAGGCCGGCGAGGCCGACGATCGGAAACACCACCCAGTTGACCATGTCCCAGCCGTAATTGGTCAGGATCTGGCCCGACGAGAACGAGCCGATGGCCATCACGCCGAAGACGCAGAAATCGTTGATCGACTGCACCTGGGTGCGCTCTTCCGGCCGGGCGGTCGCGGCGACCATGGCGCTGGCCCCGATATAGCCGAAGTTCCAGCCGAGCCCGAGCAGGACCAGCGCGACGTAGAAGTGCGCGACGGTCAGGCCGGCAAGGCCGCTCACCGCGGCGAGCCCGGTCAGGATGAGCCCGGCGGCAACGACCCGCGGGGCGCCGTAGCGGGTGATCAGGCTGCCGGTGAAGAAGCTCGGCCCGTACATGGCGATGACATGCCACTGGATGCCATAGGCGGCATCGTCGACACCGTGGCCGCAGCCGATCATGGCGAGCGGGGCGGCCGTCATCACGAAGTTCATCAGCATGTAGGTGGCGGCGCCGCAGACGACCGCGGTGACGAAGGCCCGGTCGCGGAAGAACTGCGTCACCGGACGGCGTGCCGTGACCGCGGCGAGCTTCGGCTTGGGTATGTCGATGAACGACAGGATCACGCCGGCGAGCAGCGCCACGACGGCCTGGCCGATAAAGGTGCCGGCGAACAGCACGGGCGGCAGCGCATCCTTGGTCCAGACCACGAGCTGCGGCCCGACCACGCCGGCAATGATGCCACCCGTCATCACCCAGGAGATCGCCTTCGGCCGGAAGGCGTCGGAGGCCGTGTCGGCCGCGGCGAAGCGATAGCTCTGGGCGGCCGAGGCATAGAAGCCGGCGCAGAAGGTGGCGAGGCAGAAGATCGGAAAGCTGGCGAGCGTCACGCCGAGGTAACCGAACAGGCCGGTCAGGACGCCGGCCGAGGTCGCGATCTGATAGGCCGTCCTGCGGCCGACGCGCTGGATCAGCATGCCGACCGGCAGCGAGGCGGCGGCAAGGCCCACGACGAAGATCGAGATCGGCAGGGTGGCGAGCGAGCGCGACGGCGCGAGCCCTGCCCCCACAATAGCCCCGGTCGCGAACATGACGGTGGTGTTCGCGCCCGCCAGCGCGGTCGCCAGCGACAGGATGAAGGCATTGCGGCGGGCGAGCCGGTCGCCGGCCGCCAGCATCTCGGGCGTCGTCGTGGTCATGGCGACCTTTAAGGGAAACTACGATGTCTTCACGGAGCCGTTCCGAAGAACAGCCATACCGCAGACGGCCAGCTCCGGAGCACAAGCCGTTCGATTAGCCGCAATGGCCGATGCCAGCCACCTCTCGGCGGCGGGGGGTGACCTGCGCCAGGGACATGCGCGCCGCCCCTTCGGCGCCCTTGCGGGAACGCGGTCTCTGCGCAACATCCCGGCCAGAGGAGCGACCCCCATGAGCCAGTTGTTCACGCCGGCCGAGATCGGCCCCCTGACCGTTCCCAACCGCATCGTCGTCGCGCCGATGTGCCAATATTCGGCGGCCGACGGCTGCGCTGGCGACTGGCACCTGCAGCATCTGATGACGCTCGCCATGTCCGGCGCCGGTCTCGTCGTGGTCGAGGCGACCGCCGTCGAGCGGGCCGGCCGCATCACCCATGGCTGCCTCGGCCTCTACAGTGACGCCAACGAGGCCGCGCTCGCCCGCGCGCTCGCGGCGGCGCGCGCGGTGGCGCTGCCGGGCACACGTTTCGGCATCCAGATCGGCCATGCCGGCCGCAAGGGCTCCTCCGAGCGGCCCTGGGAGGGTGGCCGGGCCCTGAAGCCGGACGCCGATCCCTGGCCGGTGGTCGCCGCGTCGGCCATCGCCTTCGACGAGGGCTGGCACCGGCCGAAAGCCTTCGACGAGGCCGATATGGCCCGCATCGGCGAGGCTTTCGTCGCCGCCGCCCTGCGCGCCGCCCGCATCGGCTTCGACATGGTCGAGCTGCACATGGCGCACGGCTATCTCCTGCACAATGTGATGAGCCCGGTCTCGAACCGGCGCGACGACCGGTTCGGCGGCAGCCGGGCGAACCGGTTCGCCTGGCCGCTGGAGGTGGCGGTCAAGGTGCGCGCCGCCCTGCCCCGTCATATCGCGCTCGGCGCGCGCATCACCGGCCAGGACTGGCTCGACGACGGCCTCCAGGTCGAGGACGCGGTGGCTCTCGCCGGCGCGCTGAAGGAGATCGGCCTCGATTTCGCGTGCCTCTCCTCGGGCGGCATCCACCCCCATGCCCGCGTCGTGGTCGCGCCCGGCTACCAGGTGCCTTTCGCCCGCGAGGTAAAGGCGCGGACGGGGCTTGCCACCCGCGCGGTCGGCCTGATCGCCCGTCCGGAGCATGCCGAGGCCGTCATCGCCGATGGCAGCGCCACCCAGGTGGCGCTCGGCCGCGCCATTCTCGATGATCCGCGCTGGGGCTGGCACGCCGCCGAGGCCCTGGGCGCCACGCTCGCCTTGCCGCCGCAATATGCGCGGGCGGGCGCGCGGGCCTGGCCAGGGGCCGCGCTGGCACGTCCGCGGGCGGGTTGAGGCCCCGCGGGGCGCAGCGGCGGATCAGCGGACCGGAAGGGACTGGTGGGCGGTGACGGGCTCGAACCGCCGACATCCTGCGTGTAAAACAGGCGCTCTACCAACTGAGCTAACCGCCCTCGCCGCGCGCTGGCGCGCCGGCTCGAAAAGGCATGCGCGACTGCGCCGCTGGCCGCCGGTCCTGGCCGGCTGAGCCGGACGGGACCGAGACCGCGAACCAGCGCCATGTAGACGGCCGGGCCAGCCGAGGCAAGGCCCCTGGGGACCGATCGCGACCCGAGGTCGCGGCATCGGGCCCTGAAACGGCGAACGCCGCCGGATATCCGGCGGCGTTCGCAAGGCACTTAACGTCACGCGTCAGCTGTTGACGGCATCCTTCAGGCCTTTGCCGGCCGAGAACTTCGGAGCCTTCGAAGCAGCGATCTTGACCGGCTTGCCGGTGCGCGGATCGCGGCCGTCGCGGGCAGCGCGATTGCTCACCGAAAAGGCGCCGAAGCCAACCAGCTTCACTTCGCCGCCAGCCTTCAGCGTGGCCTCGATGATTTCGAACGTGGCATCCACGGAAGAACCCGCCTGCGCCTTCGTCAGGCCCGCCTTTTCGGCGACAGCTGCGATCAGTTCGTTCTTGGTCACGAGTCTTCTCCTTGATCGAGCCGGATCGGGAATCAGGGATTCCCTAGCCGGCAAGGACGACATCCCTTGCCGCGCGACGGGCCGGAAATCAAGGCTGGCGCTGCGTTTCCTGGCGCCGCCATGTCGATTTCGAGCGCTTTCAACAGAAAACCCCGGGCCTTGGCCCGGGGTTCGCAACCGTTCTGCACGCAACGGTAGGTCAGTGCGCGAGCGCACCGGCCGCGTCATCCTCGCCCGGCTTGGGCGAGGCCAGCGGCTCCGCCTCCTCGTCCCAGACGACCGGGACGGGCTGCGTCACCAGGGCATGCTTGATCACCTCGTCCATGCGCGAGACCGGGATGATTTCCAGCCCGTTCTTCACATTGTCGGGGATTTCCGCCAGATCCTTGGCGTTTTCCTCGGGGATCAGCACCACTTTCAGGCCGCCGCGCAGCGCCGCGAGCAGCTTTTCCTTCAGGCCGCCGATCGGCAGCACCCGGCCGCGCAGGGTCACCTCGCCGGTCATGGCGATGTCCTTGCGGATCGGGATGCCGGTCAGCACCGACACGATGGCGGTCGACATGGCGATGCCGGCCGAAGGACCGTCCTTCGGTGTCGCGCCCTCGGGCAGGTGGACGTGCACGTCCCGCTTGTCGAACAGCGGCGGCTTGATGCCGAAGGCGAGTGCCCGCGAACGCACATAGGATGCGGCCGCGCTGATCGACTCCTTCATCACGTCCCTGAGATTGCCGGTGACCGTCATGCGGCCCTTGCCCGGCATGCTGACCGCTTCGATGGTGAGCAGCTCGCCGCCGACCTCGGTCCAGGCGAGGCCGGTGACGGCGCCCACCTGATCCTCGGTCTCGGCCATGCCATACCGGAAGCGCGGCACGCCCAGATAGTCCTCGACCACCTTCGGCGTCACCTTGATCGACTTCTTCTTCGTCAGGGTCAGGTCCTTGACGCCCTTGCGGACGAGGTTCGAGACCTCACGCTCGAGGTTGCGCACGCCCGCCTCGCGGGTGTAGCGGCGCACCACGGTCATCAGCGCCTCGTCGTCGATCGTCCACTCCTTCTCCGCCAGGCCATGCTTCTTGATGGCGTTGGGGATCAGGTGCTTCTTGGCGATCTCGCGCTTCTCGTCCTCGGTGTAGCCGGCGATACGGATCGTCTCCATCCGGTCCAGCAGGGCCGGCGGGATGTTGAGCGTATTGGCCGTCGTCACGAACATGACGTTCGAGAGGTCGAAATCGACCTCCAGATAGTGGTCGTTGAAGGTCGCGTTCTGCTCGGGGTCGAGCACCTCCAGCAGGGCCGCCGAGGGATCGCCCCGGAAGTCCTGGCCCATCTTGTCGATCTCGTCGAGCAGGAACAGCGGGTTGGCCGTCTTCGCCTTCTTCATCGACTGGATGATCTTGCCCGGCATCGAGCCGATATAGGTGCGCCGGTGGCCGCGGATCTCGGCCTCGTCACGCACGCCGCCGAGCGAGATGCGCACGAATTCGCGCCCCGTCGCCTTGGCGATCGACTTGCCGAGCGAGGTCTTGCCGACGCCCGGAGGGCCGACGAGGCAGAGGATCGGACCGGTCAGCTTGTTGGAACGCTGCTGCACGGCCAGATATTCGACGATCCGGTCCTTGACCTTGTCCAGGCCGAAATGGTCGTTGTCCAGCGTCTGCTGGGCGCCGGCCAGGTCCTTCTTGATCTTGGACTTCTTGCCCCAGGGCAGCGACAGCAGCCAGTCGAGATAGTTGCGCACGACGGTGGCTTCCGCCGACATCGGCGACATCTGGCGCAGCTTCTTCAGCTCGTGATTGGCCTTGTCGCGCGCTTCCTTGGACAGCTTGGTGCGCTTGATCTTCTCCTCGAGCTCGACCAGTTCGTCCCGGCCCTCTTCGTCGCCGAGCTCCTTCTGGATCGCCTTCATCTGCTCGTTGAGATAGTACTCGCGCTGGGTCTTCTCCATCTGCCGCTTGACGCGGGTGCGGATCTTCTTCTCGACCTGCAGCACCGAGATCTCGCTCTCCATCAGGCCCAGCGCCTTTTCCAGGCGCTTGGCGACGTCGAGCGTCTCCAGCACGGTCTGCTTGTCGGAGATCTTGACCGCGATATGGGAAGCGACCGTATCGGCGAGCTTGGAGGCGTCGTCGATCTGGCCGACCACCGAGACGATCTCGGGCGAAACCTTCTTGTTCAGCTTCACATAGCCTTCGAACTCGGTGACCACGGAGCGGGCGAGCGCCTGCACCTGCACCTTGTCGGAGATCTCGTCGGCGACCACGGTCGCCTCGGCCTCGTAGAAATCCTCGCGGCCGGAATAGCCGGCGATCTTGGCGCGCGCGACGCCCTCGACCAGCACCTTGACGGTGCCGTCGGGCAGCTTGAGCAGCTGCAGCACGCTCGCCAGCGTGCCGATCTCATAGATCGCGTCCGGCGCCGGATCGTCGTCCTGCGCGTTCATCTGCGTGGCGAGCAGGATATGCGTTTCGGCGCGCATGACCTCCTCGAGCGCACGAATCGATTTCTCGCGGCCGACGAAAAGCGGCACGATCATGTGGGGAAACACCACGATGTCGCGCAGTGGCAGGACGGGGAAGCTCTTGACTTCGCCGGGGGTGAGGGGCGGACGCTTTTTGGTCTCGCTCATGATGCTCTCGTCCTTTGCTCGACACGCCGTTGAAAACGGCCCTCATGGGCCCGTTCCGACGCGGCGCTCGGATGATCCGGGGCGTGCACATGCTACCATGGCTTGGCACGGGGACGGCGGCGAGAATGAGGCCCTGCTGGGGAGCCGCTGCGGCAACCCAAAGGCGCTCGGGGCGCTTGGCCGACCCCTGGCATGAACCTGACCCGGGGGTCTGTCGGTCACCATTAGGTGGCGGTGCACCCATGAGGTGTCAAGGCGGCCGAGCGGCCCGGCCACCGCCCCGCACAGCTTGGCCGCTGCCGGCCCGGCGCATGGCTCGCCGGGCACCGCTTCGCAATGCAGGCTGACGTGCCAGGCAGGGCCGGCGCGGCGCGGCCGCCGGGGACCGCCCTGCCCGATTCCCGGGCTAATGCCCGAAAACAAGGCGGCTTGCGCAATTTAACATGTTAATTATCATCGGTTCCGCAGCTTCTGAAGGCTGTCGGGGAGGATCACGTTCATGACATTGGAACCGGGAAGCCTGGGCGCGCGAGCCGACGCGGCGAAACGCTACGCGAACCTGATCGGCGGCCGGCCCACGCCGGCCGGCCGCCACCTGCCGGTCGCCAATCCCGCGACCGGCGAGATCGTCGGCCACATGCCGATCGGAACGGCAGATGACCTCGACGCGGCGGTGGCGGCCGCGCGCGCGGCCTTTCCGGCCTGGAGCGCGACGCCCTCCGAAACCCGCAAACAGGCCTGCCTGGCCATCGCGGCCGCTCTGAAGGACCATGCCGAGGAGCTCGCCCACCTGCTGACGCTCGAACAGGGCAAGCCGCTCAACGGCCTAGGCTCGCGCTGGGAAATCGGCGGCGCGCAGGCCTGGACCGCCGCCACGGCCGCGCTCGACATCCCGGTCAAGGTGCTGCAGGACGACAACCAGGGCCGCGTCGAGCTGCATCGCAAGGCCATCGGCGTGGTCGGCTCGATCACGCCCTGGAACTTTCCCGTCCTCATCGCCTGCTGGCACATCGTGCCGGCGGTACGGGCGGGCAACACCGTGGTGATCAAGCCCTCGCCCCATACCCCGCTCGCCACCATCCGGCTGGTCGAACTGATCAACGCGGTGCTGCCGCCGGGCGTCGTCAACATCGTCGCCGGCGACGATGCGCTCGGCGCCGCCATGTCGGCCCATCCCGGCATCGACAAGATGGTGTTCACCGGCTCGAGCGCCACCGGGCGCAAGATCATGGGCGCCGCCGCCCAGACGCTGAAGCGGCTGACGCTCGAGCTCGGCGGCAACGATGCCGGCATCGTGCTGCCCGATGTCGATCCCAAACAGATCGCCGAGGGCCTGTTCTGGGGCGCCTTCGTCAACAATGGCCAGACCTGCGCGGCACTGAAGCGCCTCTACGTCCACGATTCCATCTATGACGCGGTCTGCGCCGAACTCGTCAGGGTCGCCGCGACGGTCAGCGTCGGCAACGGCCTGGACGAGTCCTCCGCCCTCGGCCCGATCCAGAACGCGATGCAGTTCAACCGGGTGCGCGAGCTCGTCGAGGACGCCAAGGCCCGTGGCGGCCGTGTCCTGATCGGCGGCACGCCGCCGGAAGGCGCGCCTGGCCATTTCTATCCGGTCACGCTGGTCGCCGATGTCGACCACGGCATCCGGCTGGTCGACGAGGAGCAGTTCGGCCCGGCCCTGCCGATCATCCGCTATTCCGACGTCGAAGCGGTGATCGCCAAGGCCAACGACAATGCCAACGGCCTCGGCGGTTCGATCTGGTCGGCGGATACGGCCAAGGCCCGCGCCCTCGCTCTGCGCCTCGACTGCGGCATCGCGTGGGTGAACAAGCATGGCGCCATCCAGCCGAACGCACCGTTCGGCGGTGTCAAGCAGTCGGGCATCGGCGTCGAATTCGGCGAGGAGGGCCTGTTCGAGAACACGACCATCCAGACCGTGATCAGCTGACCGCTGGCCGCAAGGCGGGCGAAGCACGCTTCGCCCGTCGGCGCGCCCGGCACGCGGTGCGATCAGCGCCGCACGAAACAACCTCGAAACGAAAGGCCCGCGCAGGCCACAACCTTGGACGGGGCGCGGCGTAACGCTGAAACAGGCGCGGCCTAAATCCTGGATCCACGCCTCGACGACGGCAACGGCTCCCGAACCGAACCTCGACGCGATGCCTTCGGTCTCGACAATATCCGGAACTTTGCCATGCGCCGCCGCCTTGTCCTCGCTGCCTTCGCCGCGGCCTCCGTCTTCGGCTCGACCGGCGCCTTCGCCCAGGCCCAGCAGAACTTCTCGCTGATCAACCGCACCGGGTTCCAGATCAACGAGGTCTATGTCAGCCCGTCCGCCAGCAATTCCTGGGGCCGCGACATTCTGGGCGACGGCGTGATGCCCTCCGGCACCCGCCGCAACATCACCTTCCCCCAGCGCACCCGCGCCTGCATGTTCGACCTGCGCATTGTCTACGAGGACGGCGACCGGTCGGAGGCGCGCGAGATCAACCTGTGCGAGGTCAGCAACATCACCCTGACCTTCACCGGCCGCGCCACCCGCTTTTCCTACGACTAATCGCCCGCGATCGGTTTCCTCCGCAGACCTCCACCTTCGGGCGGGCCCTTCCGGGACCCGCCCGTTCTTTTTGGATCGGGCCCCGACCGCGCCGGGCGGGCACGCTGATGGCGCGCGGCGACCGTCTCGCCGGCTGCCGGCGGCAGGCATCGCACGGGTCGGCCCGCGTCTGGACCGTGGGGGATGTCGGAATCGGGATAGGGCGAAGCCTTTGTGGCCTCCACCCCTCCCACATCACCCGGCATGCCGGTCCGCACCGGGCGGTTCGAGAAGTTGAGGTTGCCCCGAGCCGTTCGTCCTTGGTGCCGCCGTTCAGGCTTCGTCACACGAGCAGCGTGGATTCGGCTTCACCCCGCCCATCGCTGGCGTGCCCGGATCTGCATCCGGCATCTGATGCCATGCCTGCCCGAGAAACCCAGGTCACGCTCTCTCCCTCTCGTTCGGCCCTTCACTGTCGCCGGCGACTACCGCCTCTGCTGACTTCTCGCTCCGCCGACCTCACGGTCCTCGTCGCCCTTTCGGGCACAAGGCGAGATCTCCCCAGGCAAGGACGCACTCCTTCACTGCACGACCGCCGGATTTACGCCACCGACCCCTGGTCAGGAGAGCTTCGCGGTGCGTTGCCCGCCCACCCTGGTCGACACCGCCTGCTATCCGGTTCTTGTCCATCGGCCCGCAGCTTCGATCCACGCTTCCTCCCCACGGTCGGTCACCCGTCCGCAGTTGCGCTTCTCTTCACTCGCTGTGACCAGCGCACGACGGGACTTCCACCCGCAAGAATGCGCCCATGCTGGGCGCACAACGACAGAAGGCGGGCCGAGGCCCGCCTTCTCTCAGATATGATCGCGTGCCGCGCGCGTCAGGCGCTCGCGGCCTTCTCCTTCTCGGAATAGATGTAGAGCGGCCTCGCCTTGCCCTGCACCACCTCGTCCGAGATCACCACCTCTTCGACGCCTTCCAGGCCGGGCAGGTCGTACATGGTGTCGAGCAGGATGCTCTCCATGATCGACCTGAGGCCACGGGCGCCGGTCTTGCGCTCGATCGCCTTGCGCGCCACCGCGCCGAGCGCGTCCTCGTGGAACGACAGATCGACGTTCTCCATTTCGAACAGCCGCTGATACTGCTTGACGAGCGCGTTCTTCGGCTCGGTCAGGATGCGCTTCAGGGCCGTCTCGTCGAGATCCTCTAGCGTCGCGAGCACCGGCAGGCGGCCGACGAATTCGGGGATCAGGCCGTATTTCAGCAGATCCTCAGGCTCGACCTCGCGGAAGATCTCGCCGGTCCGGCGATCCTCGGGTGCACGCACCTTGGCGCCGAAGCCGATCGAGGTGCCCTGCCCCTTGCTCGAAATGATCTTTTCGAGCCCGGCGAAGGCGCCGCCGCAGATGAACAGGATGTTCGAGGTGTCGACCTGCAGGAATTCCTGCTGGGGATGCTTGCGGCCGCCCTGCGGCGGAACGCTGGCGACGGTGCCCTCCATGATCTTCAGGAGCGCCTGCTGCACCCCCTCGCCCGACACGTCGCGGGTGATCGAGGGATTGTCGGACTTGCGCGAGATCTTGTCGATCTCGTCGATATAGACGATGCCGCGCTGCGCCCGCTCGACATTGTAGTCGGAGGCCTGCAGCAGCTTCAGGATGATGTTCTCGACATCCTCGCCGACATAGCCGGCCTCGGTCAGCGTCGTGGCGTCCGCCATGGTGAAGGGCACGTCGAGAATGCGGGCAAGCGTCTGCGCCAGCAGCGTCTTGCCCGAGCCGGTCGGGCCGATCAGCAGGATGTTCGACTTCGACAGCTCGACGTCGTTGTGCTTGGTCGCGTGGTTCAGCCGCTTGTAGTGGTTGTGCACCGCGACCGACAGGACGCGCTTGGCGTGGAACTGACCGATCACGTAGTCGTCCAGGACCTTGCAGATTTCCTTCGGCGTCGGGATGCCGTCCTTGGACTTGACCAGCGCGGACTTCGACTCCTCGCGGATGATGTCCATGCACAGCTCGACGCATTCATCGCAGATGAACACCGTCGGCCCCGCAATGAGCTTGCGAACCTCGTGCTGGCTCTTGCCGCAGAACGAGCAATAGAGCGTGTTCTTCGCGTCGCTGCCGGCCTTGCTCATCTGTCTCTCCACGCGAACCCGTGAAACCACGGGCTCCTTTGCTAACGAAGCAACCCCGAACCGGGTTGCCTCCTTCAGGCTTCTTCAAGATCCGGAGCGGTCGTTGCCGCCCTTGAGTCGACTATGCTGGCCCGATCCGGATCAAGAAACGATTAACGCTATATTTCGGCACGCTTGCGAGGCGGGTAAACCCCGCCACACGCCATCGTGAGACATTCGTGTGACACGATGCAAGCTTTGGACCGCGCCATGTGTCCCAAAAACGACACAAGCCCGCGGCCGCCGCCCCATCACGCCTTGCCGGCTTCCGGGTCGTCCGGACGCTGCTCGATCACCTGATCGATCAGCCCGAACTCCTTGGCCTTCTGCGCCGACATGAAATTGTCCCGCTCCAGCGCATCCTCGATCTCCTTGAGCGTGCGCTTGGTGTGTTTCACGTAGACCTCGTTGAGCCGCCGCTTCAGTTCCTTGACCTCCTCGGCATGGATCAGGATGTCGGTCACCTGCCCGCGATAGCCGCCCGAGGGCTGGTGCACCATGATCCGCGAATTCGGCAGGGCGAGGCGCTGGCCCGGCGCGCCGGCGGTCAGGAGAAGCGAGCCCATGGAGGCGGCCTGGCCCATGCAGAGCGTGGTCACCGGCGGCTTGATGAACTGCATCGTATCGTAGATCGACATGCCCGCCGTGACGACCCCGCCCGGCGAATTGATGTACATGTTGATCTCTTTTTTCGGGTTCTCCGCCTCGAGGAACAGGAGCTGGGCGACGATCAGCGTCGCCATCTGGTCTTCGACCGCACCCGACAGGAAAATGATGCGCTCCTTGAGGAGGCGCGAATAGATGTCGTAGGACCGCTCGCCCCGGTTGGTCTGCTCGACCACCATCGGCACGAGGTAGTTGTTCAGGGTGTCGATCGGATCTCGCATCGTCTTGCAATCCTCAAGGGGCCCATGTCCGGCGCGCCGCGCCGATTCTTCCGAAGCGATCCTAGCCGGATCGCCTCCATTCACGCAGAACTAGCGCGGATTGCCCACAGCCACCATGGCTGGAAGGCGGTTTCCGCCGCAGCATCGCACCGAACGCACGAAGGGCCGCACGAAGGCGGCCCTCCCCAACACCAAGCGAAGGTTCACGAGCGCGCAAGCGCCTCACGCGGCGCTCTCGTCCTCGTTGTCCTTCAGAAGGTCGTCCTTGGAGACGGCCTTCTCGGTCACGTCGGCGAGTTCCAGGATATAGTCCACGACCTTCTCCTCGAAGATCGGGGCGCGGAGCTGAGCGAGAGCCTCGGGCGTCTTGCGATAATAGTCCCAGACCTGCTGCTCCTGGCCAGGGAACTGCCGCGCCCGCTCGACGACCGCGCGCGTCACTTCCTCGTCGCTGATCTTGATTTGGGCCTTGTCACCGATCTCCGCAAGGACCAGGCCGAGGCGCACGCGGCGCTCGGCGATCTTGCGATATTCCTCGCGGGCCTTTTCTTCCGTGGTGTCCTCGTCGGCGAAGCTCTTGCCGCGCGCCTCGAGATCCTGCGTCACCTGGCGCCAGACGCTCTGGAACTCCTGCTCGACCAGGGTCGGCGGCAGCTCGAAGGCATGCTTCTCGTCGAGGGCGTCGAGCAGGACACGCTTCACCTTGCGCCGCGAGGCGCTTGCATATTCTTCCTTCAGCTTGTCGCGGATGGCGCCCTTCAGCTTCTCCAGATCGTCGAAACCGACCATCTTGGCGAATTCATCGTCGATCTTGCGCTCGCCCGGCTTCTCGATGCTCTTCACCGTAGTGGCGAATTCGGCATCCTTGCCGGCCAGCTGCTGGGCCATGTAGTTCGCCGGGAACTTGACCTTGATGACCTTTTCCTCGCCGGCCTTGGTGCCGACGAGCTGGTCCTCGAAGCCCGGGATGAACGAATTCGAGCCGAGTTCGACCTGGATGTCCTCGGCGGTGCCGCCGTCGAACTTCTCGCCGTCGATGGTGCCGACGAAAGAAACGGTCAGGCGGTCACCGGCCTCGGCCTTGCCCTTGGTCTTGGGCTCGAACGGGCGGTTCTGCTTGGCCATGGTGTCCAGCATGTCCTGGACGTCGGCATCCGTCGGCTCGACGACCGGCTTCTCGACCTTGATGCCCTTGAAGTCGGCGAGCGTGATGGTCGGCAGGACCTCGAAGGCCACGGTGTAGTCGAGGTCGGCCTTGCCGTCGAACACGGCCTGGGCGGCGGACTGCTCCTCCGGCAGCTTCACCGAAGGCTCCATGGCCAGCTTGAAGCCGTTGTCGGCGACGATCTTCTGATTGGTCTCGCCGACCAGCGTCTCGATGGTCTCGGCCAGCACCGACTTGCCGTAGAGGCGCTTCAGGTGCGCCACCGGCACCTTGCCGGGACGGAAACCGTTGAGATTGACCTGACCCTTCAGGTCGTTCAGCCGCGCGTCGGCCCGCGCGGCCAGATCGGTCACCGGAACCACGACGCGGAACTCGCGCTTCAAACCTTCGGACAGGGTGGCCGTCACCTGCATGGCTCAGTTTCTTTCGTGTTCGTGGTCTTTAAGGGACCGTCCCGATCGGGTCGGGTGGTGCGGGCGGAGGGACTTGAACCCCCACGGCTTTCGCCACGGGAACCTAAATCCCGCGTGTCTACCAATTCCACCACGCCCGCCGAGGGCCGCTCGAAAATAGCTTCTCGTCCCGGAAGCGCAGACCGCCACCGGGCGCGGCCTCTTAGCACCCGGCTTCCGGTCATGCATCAAAAAAATGACGGCGCCATTGCGCAACCGCTTCGTACGCCTGTATCGCGGCGCGCCTTCGACGCCGCGCCTCGGCCGATGCGGTCATCCAGCCTGCCTGGATGCCCTCGGCGGGCCGCGCGGCCGATAGCTGCTGACGCACGATTCGCCGCGGGCCGCGCACATGCAGGCGGCGGCGCCGGCTGGAGCTGCGGTGAGATGTCCCATGTCCCGGTACGGCAGGCTGCATCATGCCGGAATGGCCGCCGACCCCATTCTATCCGGCGCGTGCCTGGCTTAAACAGCAGGCGGTTCACCGGCGAGAGAGGCGGCTCCATGGTCCGTTCCCCCAGCATCAGCCGTCGCCGGGCGCTTCATGCGCTCGGAGCCCTCGCCGGCTCGGCGGCGCTCGCCCCCGTCTTCGCCGATCCGGCGCTGCGGACGCTCACCGCATTGCGCGGCGAGGCCCGGCTGCGCGGCCCGGACGAGGCGCCGACCCCGATCTGGGGGTTCGACGGCGCCGCCCCCGGCCCGGTCCTGCGCGCCCGCCGGGGCGAACCGTTCCGCCTGCGCTTCGTCAACGGCCTCGACGAGCCGACGGCGCTGCACTGGCAGGGCCTGCGCATCGACAACCGCATGGACGGCGTGCCGGGCCTGACGCAGGACGCGGTCGCTCCCGGCGGGGCGAGCGAGATCGCCTTCACGCCGCGCGACGCCGGCACCTTTCTCTACCGGCCCTGGCATCCCGAGTTCGGGGTCGGGCAGGTCGCCCGCGGCCTTGCCGGCCTCTTCATCGTCGACGGCCCCAACCCGCCCGAGGCCGATCGCGAACTCGCCTTCGTGCTGGATGACTGGGCTCTCGACGCCTCCGGGGCGGTCGCCGCCGCCGGCCTGCCGCTGGCGGCGAAAGCGGCACCTGGCACGGCCGGCCGGCACCTGACGGTCAATGGCGCGCCGACCCTCGCCTTGGCCGCGCGCGCCAACGAGCGGCTGTGGCTGCGGCTCGCCAACGCGACACCGGCCCGCATCCTGCAGTTCGGCGCGCCAGGCCAGCCGGTGACGCTGGTCGCGCTCGACGGCCAGCCCTGCGAGCCCTTCCCGCTCGAAGGCGGAACGATCGCGCTGGGCCCCGGCCAGCGCGCCGAGCTCATGCTCGATGTGACCGGCGCCCCCGGCGCGACGATGCCGCTCGTCGTCTCCAATCTTGCCGGCGCGACGCTCGAGGGACGGATCGCGATCGCGGCCGAGCCCCCCGCCCGTCCCGAGCCGCTCGGGGCACCGGCGCCGCTCGCGGCCAACCCGATCGCCGCCGAGATGGATTTCCGGCGCGCCTTCCGGCTCGATCTCGGCATCGAGGCGCGGGCCGGGACCACCGTGTTCAACGGCCGCGCCGACCGTGCTCCGCCGCCGCAGCCCGCCTTCAAGGTCCGCCGCGGCACGGTGGTCATGGCCGGCCTGCGCAATGCGACGGACCGGTTTCAGGCGCTGCACCTGCACGGCCATCAGGCGCGGCTGCTCGACGGCCTCGACGACGGCTGGAAGCCCTTCTTCGTCGATACCGTCGTGGTGCCGCCCGGCCGCACCTCGCGCGTCGCCTTTCTCGCCGACAATCCCGGCAAGTGGGTGATCTCGGCGCAGCCGATCGGCACGGCCGACGGGCCGCTGGTCACATGGTTCGAGGTGGGCTGAGGCAGGAGCGGCCGCGCGCTGCGGACGCCGGCGACGACCGCGCGCGCCAGGCCTCCACAGCCCCATATCGGGCCGAGCGGCCCGGCCGCGGCTCAAAAAAAGGTTGGCCCGGGGCGGGCGGCGCCCCGGGCCCTCTTCCCAGGCGGTTACGACGCCGGCGCAGTGGCGGTCTGCGCCGGCATGGGTGCAACCGGCATTCCCGGGAAAATCTTCTGCAAATTGCCGCTGATGATGCGGTCGGTCTCGCGGATGCCGCGGGTCACCGCGACCAGCGGCCCTTCGATGGCGCCGAGCTGGACCGGCCTGACACCGACCTTGCCGTCCTCTTCGACGACATAGACGAACTTGCCGAGCTGGTTCGAGCCGATCGCCACCTGCGGCACCAGCAGCGTGTCCGGACGCTCGCCGATATGCAGGCGAATATTCACGTATTGGCCCGGCAGCAGGCTGAAATCGGCATTCTCGATGGTTGCGCGCGCAATGATCGTGCCGGTCGAGCGGTCCACCGCATTGTCGACGAAGGTGAGCTCGCCGCGATGGCGCGCCTCGGCCTCGTTCGGCACCCGCACCAGGGCCTCGACCTTGCCGGCCGCACGCGCCTTCTGGATCTCGACGAGGTCGCCCTCGCTCGGATTGAAGGTGACGTAGATCGGGCTGAGCTGCACCAGCGTGTTGAGCGGCGTACCGGCCGCGCTGATCAGAGTGCCGACCGGTGCCTGGTTGCGGCCGAGCCGGCCGCTGAACGGCGCCCGGATCTCGGTATAGCCGAGATTGAGCTCGGCGGTGCGCACCGCCGCGCGCGACATGGCGAGCGTCGCTTCGCCCTGCTGCACGGAGCTCTGGCGCTGCTCGAACGAATCCCGCGCCAGATAGCCGTTGCGGGCAAGGTCGTTGCCGCGATTGAGGTTGGCGCGCTGATAGGCGAGCGAGGCCGTGTCGCGATCGACCTGGGCCTTGGCGCTGTCGAGCGCCACCTGATAGTCGCGCTGATCGATCTGATAGATCAGCTCGCCCTCTTTCACGTCCGAGCCGTCGGGCCGGGTCTGCTGGGCCATGTAGCCCGTGACTCGCGCCTGAAGCACGACGTTGCGGATGGCTTCCGTCCGCGCGGCATATTCGAGATAGACCGGAATGGTCCGCTTGACGACATTGGTCACAGGCACCGGCATGGCCTGCTGCTGCTGCTGGCCCGTGGCTGCGGTCGCCCGCACGAGGCCGGGCTGATAGCGCAGCACGCCATAGGTGCCAGCGGCCGCGGCTGCCACCGCCAGCACCGCGCCGAATCTGACTTTTCCAATCGGCATGAGGTTGTCCCCCGTCTTATTCTGCGGGATGGGCGTGTCCCGCCGACCCGTGCATGGAGCCCGGCGTCGCCACCGGATGTTTCAAGGTTTTCTCGCGCCAGGTTTCGATCATCGCATAGAAGACCGGCACGAAGATGAGCGTCAGGACGGTCGCCACCAGCATGCCGCCGAAGACGGCGGTGCCGAGCGACTGGCGGCTGGCCGCGCCCGCACCGGTCGCCAGCACCAGCGGCACGACGCCGAGGATGAAGGCGAACGCCGTCATCAGGATCGGCCGGAGCCTGAGGCGGGCGGCCTCCGTCGCGGCGTCGAGGATGGAGAGGCCGTCCTCGCGCCGGCGCTTGGCGAATTCGATGATCAGGATCGCGTTCTTGGCGGCAAGGCCGATCAGCATGACGAAACCGATCTGCGAATAGACGTCGAGCTGCATGCCGCGCAGCCAGATGGCACCGAGCGCGCCGAACAGGGCGAGCGGCACCGAGAGCAGGACCATGAAGGGCATGGACCAGCTCTCGTACTGCGCGGCCAGGATCAGGAAGACGAAGACGAGCGCGAGGGCGAACACCACGATGGCGACCGAACCGGCCCGGAGCTCCTGATAGGTGATGCCGGTCCATTCGTAGCCGAAATCGCGCGGCAGCGCGGCGGCGGCGGCCCGCTGCATGGCCTGGATCGCCTGGCCCGACGAGAAGCCCGGCGCGGCATTGCCGTTGATCAGCGCCGAGCCGTAATTGTTGTAGTGCGAGACCGTCTCGGGGCCGACGATCGGCTGCAGCGAGCCGAGCGTCGACAGCGGCACCATGGCGCCCTGGTTGTTGCGCACATAGAGCTTGGTGAGGTCGGTCGCCTCGGCGCGCGAGGCCTGGTTGGCCTGCAGGGTGACGCGGAAGGTGCGGCCGAACAGGTTGAAGTCGTTCACATAGAGCGAGCCGAGATAGATCTGCAGCGTGCTGAACACGTCGGGCATGTTCAGGCCGAGCATCTTCGCCTTGTTCCGGTCGAGGTCGTAGCGGTACTGCGGCGTCGAGGTCGAGAAGGTCGTGAACAGCGTCTGCGGATTGAGCTCCGGCTGCTTGCGCGCTTCCGCGATCAGCGCCTGCGTCGCCTCGTTCACCGCGAAGGCGCCGCGCCCGGACAGGTCCTCGACCTGGAACTCGAAGCCGCCGGTCGTGCCGAGGCCCTGGATCGAGGGCGGCTCGAAGGCCAGCACCATCGCGTCCGGCATGAAGAACAGCTTGGGCCGGACGCCGTTGACGATGGCGGTGGCGCTCTGGTCCGGCCCGCGATCCTTCCATGGCTTCAGGATCGCGAAGAACACGCCGGCATTCGACTGCGCCGCGAAGGTCAGGAAGTTGAAGCCGGTGACCGAGATGACGTTCTCGACCCCGGGCGTGGCAAGCAGCGTGTCGCGCGCCTGCCGCGCCACCGCATCGGTACGTTCGAGCGAGGCGCCGTCCGGCAGCTGCATGACGACGAAGAAGTAGCCCTGGTCCTCAACCGGCAGGAAGGCCGAAGGGACGCGCGTCGAGATGAGGTAGGTCGCGCCGATAATGCCCACGAAGGCGGCCATCAGCAGCCATCGGAACCGGACCAGCCCATGCACCGAGGCGGCATAGGCGTGCGACATCCAATGGAAGCCGTTGTTGAACCAGCGGTAGAAGAAGAAGTTGCTCGGCGGCCGGTGCCTGAGGAAAGCGGCCGACAGGGCCGGGCTGAGGGTCAGCGAGTTGAACGCGGATATGCCGACCGAGATCGCGACCGTCAGGGCGAACTGGTTGTAGAGCTGGCCGGTGACGCCGGGAATGAAGGCGACGGGAATGAACACGGCCATCAGCACCGCGGTGGTCGCGATGATCGGCCCGGTCACTTCCTTCATCGCCAGATGCGCCGCCTCCAGCGGCGGGTGCCCGGCCTCCAATTGTCGCTCGACGTTCTCGACCACCACGATGGCGTCGTCGACCACCAGGCCGATCGCCAGCACCATGCCGAGCAGGCTCAGCATGTTCAGCGAGAAGCCGAGCATCAGCATCACCACCATGGTCGCGATCAGCGAGACCGGGATGGCGATGATGGGAATGATCGTGGTCCGCCAGCTCTGCAGGAAGACGAAGACGACGAGCACGACCAGCGCGAGCGCCTCCAGGAGGGTCTTGACGACATCCTCCATCGCCGCCGAGACGAAACGCGTCGTGTCGTAGAAGATGCCGTAGCTGATGCCCTGCGGGAACCGCTCGGCGAGCTCCTTCATCTTGGCTTCGACATTTTCCTTCAGCTGCAGCGAATTCGAGCCCGGCGCCTGGAACACGCCGAGCACGATGGTCGGCTTGTCGTTGAAATAGGTGCTGGACGAATAGAGCAGCGCGCCGAGCTCGATGCGCGCGACGTCGCGCAGGCGCACCAGCGAGCCGGCGGCGGAATTGGCGCGCACGACGATCTCACCGAACTGTTCGGGATCGCTCAGCCTGCCGCGGGCATTGACCTGGACCTCGAAGGCCGTGCCGGCCGGCGTCGGCGGCTGGCCGATCTTGCCGGCGGCGACCTGGACGTTCTGCTCCTGCACCGCCTGCTGGACGTCGACGGCGGTGATGCCGAGATTGGCGAGCTTGTCGGGATCGAGCCAGATGCGCATCGAATAGCGCCGCTCGCCGAAGATCTGGACGTCGCCCACCCCGTGCACGCGCTTCAGGGGGTCGACGATCTGCAGATAGGCGAAATTGCTGAGGCCGACGGCATCCACCGAATTGTCGGGCGAGACGACGTTGACGATCAGCACGAAATTGGGGTTCTGCTTGAGGATCGTCACGCCGCTCTGGTTGACGATGCCCGGCAGCGCGGGCGCGGCCTGCGACACGCGGTTCTGCACGTCGACCGCGGCGATCGACAGCGAATAGCCGACCTCGAAGGTGACCGTGATGCGCGCGGAACCGTCGTTCGAGCTGGTCGAGGACATGTAGGTCATGCCCGGCACGCCGTTGATGGCCTGCTCGAGCGGCGTCGTCACCGTATCGGCGACGACCTGCGCGCTGGCGCCGGGATAGTTGGCCGCCACCACGACCTGCGGCGGCGTGATGTTCGGAAACTGTGCGACCGGCAGCAGGAAATAGGCAATCGCCCCGGCCAGCACCATGATGATGGCGATGGCCGAGGCGAAGATGGGACGGTGAATGAAAAATCCGACCATGTTCAGCAGGCTCTTGGAAGCTCCGCGGCCTTGCCGGCCCGCGTCATCGTGTACACACGGGAAGGCGGAAGCGTGGCACGCGGCGCATTGCGCCTCAGGTTATCGGCAACCCCGCGCAACATCGCGCCAAGGGCGCGCGGGTCGACATCGTCGGCGCGCATCAGCGTCCGGATCATCGGATCGTCGAGCAATTGGTCTACGGTCAGGTCAGCGCAGCGCGTAACCATGCAGTCCTCCTTTCCGGGGACGCGAGCGTCCCCTGATATACAGTCCGTTCTGGTGGGGCCGGCCCTGGGACGCCCTCGAATACGCTGGGTCGCAGGCCCTGGAACCGGCTATGCCTTGACAGTTACCGCCCGGAGGATTACCGATCGGTAACAGGCGCCATCTGTTACTAGCCTGTAACATCCTCGTCAAGCCATGTCGGACGTCATTTTGCACAATTCAGGTAACGTTGAGCTCGCGGCCCTCCGTCCGCGGGAGCGCATCGTGGTCACCGCCCGGGAATTGTTCCAGAAGCACGGTGTCAAGGGCGTCGGCGTCGATGCCATCGCGGAGACGGCGCTCACCAACAAGATGACGCTCTACCGCCATTTCGGCTCCAAGGACGACCTGATCGTCGAGTGCATGCAGCGGGCGATCGACGAATCCCTGCAGTGGTGGGACAGCCTGGAGGTCGAACACCCCGGCGATGCCAGGACCCAGCTCAAGGTCTGGCTGGAACGCTGCAACGACTGTCTCGTCTCCGATGAGCGCGGCTGCGAGATGGCCACCACCGCGGTCGAGCTGACCGAAGACGATCACCCGGCCCGCAAGGTCATCGAAGCCGGCAAGAAACAGCATCGCGACCGCTTCATCGACCTGTGCCGGCGGGCCGGCCTTGCCGAGCCCGAGCAACTCGCCGACACGCTGTGGCTGCTGTTCGAGGGCGCGCGGATCAGCCGCCAGAGCGAAGGCGCCGAAGGCCCCTGCGCCCATTTCAAGCGGATGGCCGAGGCCATGATCACGGCGGCTGATCGCTCGAATAACCCTAACGGCCGTTAGGCAGTCCGGCCCGGCGATCTCCGCCCGCGCGCCGGTCACTGCATAGCGAGCAGCGCCCGCAAGGCCACCGGCAGCGCATCTGGCAGGTCCTCGGCAATCAGCCCGACGCCGACCGTGCCGGCCGCTTCGCCATGCAGCCAGACCGCCGCCGATGCGGCTTCGAAAGCCGGCATGCGCGCCGCCAGCAGCCCGGTCACCATGCCGGCCAGAACGTCCCCGGATCCGGCGGTGGCGAGCCAGGGCGGCGCATTGGCGGCGATCGCAGCGCGGCCATCGGGCGCCGCGACCACCGTATCGGGCCCCTTCAGCACCACGACCGCGCCGGAGGCTGCCGCCGCCGCCCGCGCCGCGGCGAGTTTCGCGTCGGCCGGCGCGCCGAACAGCCGGGCGAATTCGCCGCCATGCGGCGTCAGCACCACGGGCCGGTCGGCGAGCGTGGCGATGGCCGCGAAAAGATCGGCCGGCGTATCGGCGAAGCTGGTCAGCGCGTCCGCATCGAGCACCGTCGCCGCGCCGCTGGCCAGCGCCGCCTCGACCAGCGCGCGGGTCGGCGCGCCGATGCCGAGCGCCGGCCCGAGACAGATGGCATTGCGCCGGTGGTCGCTCATGAGACCGGCAAGGTCGGCTGGTCCGTCCGCCTGCGCGAGCATCACGGCGGTCAGATGCGCGGCATTCACGTGCAGGGCTTCGGCAGGGCTTGCGAGCGTCACGAGCCCCGCCCCTGCCCTCAGCGCCGCGCGCGCCGCGAGCCGCGCGGCTCCGGTCGCCGCCGGCCCGCCCGACATCACCACGGCATGGCCGCGATCATACTTGTGGGCGTCGATGCGCGGGAATGGGAACAGCGGGCGCCACAGCGCCGGCGCGTTCGCGAAGGTCTTCGGCCTGATCGTATCGAGCACCGTGTCGGAAATGCCGATGTCGGCCACCCTGACCATGCCGCAGTGGAGCCGCCCGGGCAGCAGGAGGTGACCCGGCTTGCGGCGATAGAAGGTCACGGTTTCGGCGGCCGTCACCGCGGCGCCGCGCACCGCGCCCGTCGCCCCATCGATGCCGGAGGGAATGTCGACGGCCACGACCCGGCAGGACGACGCATTGAGCCTTGCGATCACCTCCGCCGTCGGCCCCGCTATGTCACGCGACAGGCCCGCGCCGTAGAGCGCATCGACGACGACGCCGGCCGAGCCTTCCGACCAGTCCGCGAGCGGGGCCACCGCATCCCGCCATTCGGCATGGGCCGCGGCGGCATCCGCCGCCCGGGCTTCCGGCGGCGCGTCGGCGAAGACGCTCGCCCTGTAGCCGCGGTGCTTGAGGATGCGCGCCACGACATAGCCGTCGCCGCCATTGTTGCCGGGGCCGCAGAGGATCGCGACGCGGCCGCCGAGCGGAGCCTGATGCGATACGGCATCGGCGACGGCCAGGCCGGCACGCGCCATCAGCACCTGACCGGACAGACCCGAGGCGACGGTCAGTCGATCGGCCTCCGCCATTTCGGCGGGCGTGAGCAGCGCGGACATGCGAAAGACTGGTCGGAAGCGGTCGTTTGCGTCAACCGCGCGTTGAACACGGCTGCCGGCATGGTGAAAATTGGCCGGATCGCCCCGAATTGCCTAAAAAGCATGCAGATCGGAAGGACGGTCTCCCACTTTGCCGCGCCGCAGCACGAACAATCTGCCTTAAATTTAGTCATCATGCCCAATCTGATGTCAAACTCCCGGCCGCGGGGCGATCCTTTTCCCGGGCGAACACCTGGGCCCCTTGAAAACACGTGCCTTTTCCCGCCGGGCGGTTCTGGCACGCGTCCTGCAAGCCCGCGAAATGGTTCGAGCGCCGGTGCCCTTCATCGGTCCTGGAACCATAGGAGCAGACCGGAATGAAAAAGATCGAGGCGATCATCAAGCCGTTCAAACTCGATGAGGTGAAGGAAGCCCTGCAGGAGGTCGGCCTCCAGGGCATCACCGTCACCGAGGCGAAGGGCTTCGGGCGTCAGAAAGGGCATACGGAGCTCTATCGCGGCGCCGAATATGTCGTTGACTTCCTGCCCAAGGTGAAGATCGAGATCGTGATGCCCGACGAGATGGTCGAAAAGGCCATCGAGGCGATCCGCAGGGCCGCCCAGACCGGGCGCATCGGCGACGGCAAGATTTTCGTGTCCAGCATCGAGGAAGCGATCCGCATCCGCACCGGCGAGTCCGGTCTCGACGCCATCTGATTCCGGCGGCCCCGGGGGGCCTGCCGCTCTACCGAACGTGCAAACGTAAAAGGAAGCACCAATGACGACTGCCAAGGACGTTCTGAAGATGATCAAGGAGAACGACGTGAAGTATGTCGATCTCCGCTTTACCGACCCGCGTGGCAAGTGGCAGCACGTCACCTTCGACATCTCGATGATCGACGAGGAGATCTTCGCCGAGGGCACGATGTTCGACGGCTCCTCGATCGCCGGCTGGAAGGCGATCAACGAGTCGGACATGCTTCTGATGCTCGACCCGGCGACCGCGGTCATCGACCCGTTCTTCGCCGACACCACCCTGTCGATCGTCTGCGACGTTCTGGAGCCGACCACCGGCGAGCCCTATGGCCGCGACCCGCGCGGCATGGCCAAGAAGGCCGAGGCCTATCTGAAGTCGACCAAGATCGGCGACACCGTGTTCGTCGGCCCCGAGGCCGAGTTCTTCGTGTTCGACGACGTGAAGTTCTCCGCCGAGCCCTATCACATGGGCTTCAAGCTCGATTCGAGCGAGCTGCCGATCAATTCCTACACGGACTATGAAGGCGGCAATCTCGGCCACCGCGTCCGCGTCAAGGGCGGCTATTTCCCGGTCCCGCCGGTCGACAGCCTGCAGGACATGCGCGGCGAGATGCTCTCGTCCATGGCCAAAATGGGCGTGAAGGTGGAAAAGCACCATCACGAGGTCGCCTCCGCCCAGCACGAGCTGGGCATGAAGTTCGACACCCTCACCCACATGGCCGACCAGATGCAGGTCTACAAGTACTGCATCCACCAGGTCGCCCACATCTACGGCAAGACCGCCACCTTCATGCCGAAGCCGGTCTTCGGCGACAACGGCTCGGGCATGCACGTGCACCAGTCGATCTGGAAGGGCGGCAAGCCGCTGTTCGCCGGCAACAAATATGCCGACCTCAGCCAGGAATGCCTGTGGTACATCGGCGGCGTGATCAAGCACGCCAAGTCGCTGAACGCCTTCACCAATCCGTCGACCAACTCCTACAAGCGTCTGGTTCCGGGCTATGAGGCGCCGGTCCTGCTCGCCTATTCGGCGCGCAACCGCTCGGCGTCCTGCCGCATTCCGTGGACGTCGAACCCGAAGGCCAAGCGCGTCGAGGTCCGCTTCCCCGACCCGACCGCCAATCCCTACCTCGCCTTCGCCGCGCTGCTGATGGCCGGCATCGACGGCATCGTCAACAAGATCGATCCGGGCGCCGCCATGGACAAGGATCTCTATGACCTGCCGCCGAAGGAGCTGAAGAAGATCCCGACCGTCTGCGGCAGCCTGCGCGAAGCCCTCGCCGCCCTGGACAAGGACCGGGCCTATCTGAAGGCCGGCGGCGTGTTCAACGACGACTTCATCGACAGCTATATTGAGCTGAAGATGACCGAGGTGATGCGCTTCGAAATGGCGCCGCACCCGGTCGAGTTCGACATGTACTACTCGGTCTGAGGCGTCGTCCCGGCGCGGCACCGCGCCGGGCTCCCCTCGCCGGATCACGCATCGATGGGAAACGGGCGCCGCGCGGCGCCCGTTTTTTTTGCGCGCGGCGCAACGGCACATCGCCGGCGCCGGGCTGACGCGGCAGACCACGGCCCATGCGCCGCCGGGCAAGGCGTCGCGTCAGAGATTCGTCCGGGATGGATCGGGCGGCGCGGTCACAACACCAGGAAGGCGACCGCCAGGGCTCCGGTGATGGTCCAGGCGCCGATGCGCCCGAGGCTCCAGCGCGGCGCGGTGTCGTCGCCGGGCAGGACGAGCTGGGTTTCTTCCGGATCGATGCAGCCGAGGGCAAGACCGGCGCGCTCGGCGACCCGCATCAGCTTTGCGAGATCGGCTTCGATCGTCTGGAAACCCAGAACCCGGTCCATGGCTCAACTCCAACGCGATACTGTCTGACCCACCACATTTCAAAATAGCCGAAGGCCGTAAACGATGCCTTTAGCCTCGGAATGCTGTCCCGATTAGCTGCGCCGCATGTCCGTCGGATGACGTCCGGACGGCCGAAATGGGACGAATGTTTCAAACCGGGAGGCGTGGCGTATAAGTCACGGCTTTGTCGCGCTTGCCATGCAAGTTCGATGCGAACCTGATCCTGGAGCGTGTCATGACCGGCGAATCCGAGCCCAATCCTCTCAATGCCATGGCGGCCGCGGACCCGGCAGCCCAGGTGCTCAGCCGCTCCCAGCAGGCCGAGGAGGCCGAGAATCGCGGCTCCAGCCCGGCCGACAATCCGACCATCGGCGACATCATCGCCCAGCGCTTCAACCGGCGTGACCTGATGAAGGGCATTCTCGGCGTCGGCGCGATCACCGCGACCGTCTCGCCGCTGGCGCTGGCGACCGCCGCGCAGGCCGCCGGCACCAATACGACGCCGTCCTTCGCCTTCACCGAGCTCTCCTCGGCGCCGACCGAGCGGGCCGAGGTCGCCGAGGGCTACGACGCCAATGTCCTGATCCGCTGGGGCGACCCGGTTCTGCCGGACGCGCCGGCCTTCGATCCGCGCAACCAGACCGGCGCCTCGCAGGCCCGCCAGTTCGGCTACAACAACGACTATCTCGGCTACATTCCGATGCCAGGCGCGGCCAATCCCTCGCGCCACGGCCTGCTCTGCATCAATCACGAATATACCAACGAGGAGCTGATGTTCCCTGGCATCGGCGTGCAGGACGTCCGGGTCCAGGCGCGTGGCGGCACGCCCTTCGCCAAGATGACGCCCGAGCTTGCCAGCGTCGAGATGATGGCCCACGGCGGCTCGGTCATCGAGATCCGGCGCGAGGGCGAGCATTGGAGCGTCGTGCCCGACAGCCGCTATGCCCGGCGCATCACCGCCGAGACCGAGATGGAGATCACCGGCCCCGCGGCCGGCCACCCGCGCATGCGCACAAGCTATGATCCAGGCGGCCGCAAGGTGCGCGGCATGATCAACAACTGCGCCGGGGGCCGCACGCCCTGGGGCACCTGGGTGACCTGCGAGGAGAACATCAACTTCTATTTCGGCGGCACGCTCGCCGACGACCACCCGGAATATCGCAACTTCAAGCGCATGGGCATCCCGACGCGGGCGATGAACTGGTCGGACTATCACGACCGCTTCGACATCAACAAGGAGCCCCACGAGGCCAACCGCTTCGGCTGGGTGGTGGAGATCGACCCGTTCGATCCGAACTCCGTGCCCAAGAAGCGCACTGCCATCGGCCGCTTCAAGCACGAGGGCGCCGCCGGCATCACCGCCAAGGGCGGCCAGTACGTCATCTATGCCGGCGACGACGAGCGCTTCGACCACGTCTACAAGTTCGTCACCGCGGGCCGCGTCACCGGCAACCGCGCCGAGGACATGAATCTCCTCGAGAACGGCACGCTCTATGTCGCGCGCTACAATGTCGACGGCACCGGCGACTGGCTGCCGCTGGTCCACGGCCAGGGACCGCTGACGCCGGAAAACGGCTTCGCCTCGCAGGCCGACGTTCTGATCGAGGCGCGCCGGGCGGCCGATCTCCTCGGCGCCACGCGCATGGACCGTCCCGAGGACGTCGAGGCCAATCCGAAAACCGACAAGGTCTACGTGATGCTGACCAACAATGTCCGGCGCACCGGCGACCAGGTCGACGCGGCCAATCCGCGCTCCGACAACCGTTTCGGTCACATCATCGAGATGCTCCCCGATGGCCGCGACCATGCCGCGGCGAAGTTCACCTGGGACATTCTCGTGCGCTGCGGCGATCCTTCGGTGGCGGCGGTCGGCGCCACCTTCAATGCCGCCACCACCAAGGACGGCTGGTTCGGCATGCCCGACAATTGCGCCATCGATTCGGAAGGCCGGCTGTGGGTCGCGACCGACGGCAACATGCCCTCGAAGACCGGCCGCAACGACGGCATCTGGGCCATGGAGACCGAAGGACCGGCGCGCGGCACCTCGAAACTGTTCTTCAAGGTGCCGATGGGCGCGGAAATGTGCGGGCCCGAATTCACTCCCGACGGCGAGACCTTCTTCGTCGCGGTCCAGCACCCGGGCGAGGCCGACGACGAGAACCCGCGCGCCGAGCCGGCGACCTTCGAAAACCCGTCGACCCGCTGGCCCGACTTCAAGCCGGACATGCCGCCGCGGCCCTCCGTGGTGGCCATCACCAGGAAGGGCGGCGGCAAGATCGCCGTCTGACCCATGCATGACGACGGACGGGCCGCGGGAACGCGGCTCTGTCCGGCTCGTTGGTTCAGGTGAAGGCCATCGGCGCGCGGCAAGCCGCGATCTCGCGCGTTGCGCGCGGATGGGCGTAGCATGCGGCGGCACGCGAGGCCTGGCCGGGCCCGAGAGCGTCGCACCAGAGCGGGCAACGAGGCCATGCCATGACGAGCGGAAACTTCCAGCGCGCCGACCACTCCACGGTTTCGGCCTATATCATGGTCGCCGGCGCCGCCAGGCTGATCGACTTTCTCGGCACCGTCTTCGGCGCCACCACGGTGCTGCGCCACGACCGCCCGGACGGCAGCGTCATGCATGCCTCGGTCAGGATCGGCGACAGCGTCGTGATGATCGCCGACGCCACGCCCGAATACCCGGCCTTCCCGGTCTGGCTGCACGTCTACGTGCCCGATGTCGGCGAGACCTATGCGACGGCGCTCGGCCACGGCGCAACCGTCGTCCAGTCGCCGACCGAAAAGGGCGACGGCGACCGGCGCGGCGGCTTTGCCGATCCTGCCGGCAATACCTGGTGGATCGCGACCGCGGTCTGAGCGGGCCCTGCGTCGCATCGCCGCTCCAAAGAAAAAGCCGGGCACGAGGCCCGGCTTTTCCATGGTTCGGTCGGGGCGAGCCCGGATCAGCGCTTCGAGAACTGGAAGCTGCGGCGGGCCTTGGCCTTGCCGTACTTCTTGCGCTCGACCACGCGGCTGTCGCGGGTCAGGAAGCCTTCCTTCTTCAGCACGCCGCGCAGTTCCGGCTCGTAGAAGGTGAGAGCGCGGGAAATGCCGTGGCGCACGGCGCCGGCCTGGCCGGAAAGGCCGCCGCCGGCCACCGTGACGTCGATGTCGTACTGGGTGTCGCGGCCGGCGAGCACCAGCGGCTGCTTCAGGATCATGCGCAGCACCGGGCGCGCGAAATAGACGTCGAGCGCGCGGTCGTTGACGGTGATCGTGCCCTTGCCCGGCTTGACCCAGACGCGGGCGACCGCGTTCTTGCGCTTGCCGGTGGCATAGGCGCGGCCCTGCTTGTCGAGCTTCTGCACGTGCTTCGGCGCCTCGGCGGCGGCCGGCTTGAGGGAAGCGAGGCCCTCGAGAGACGAGACGGTCTCGGCCATCGTCAGTTCCTCACGTTCTTGGAGTTCATGGCGCCGACGTCGAGCTTGGCCGGCGACTGCGCCTCATGCGGATGCTGGTCGCCGCCGTAGACGCGCAGGTTCGACAGCTGCTGGCGGCCGAGCGGGCCGCGCGGAATCATGCGCTCCACGGCCTTCTCGATGATCCGCTCCGGGAAACGGCCGTCGCGGATCTTCTTGGCGATCCGCTCCTTGATGCCGCCGGGATAGCCGGTGTGGTGATAGTAGGCCTTCTGGTCCCACTTGCGGCCGGTGAGCACCACCTTCTCCGCATTGATGATGATGACGTTGTCACCGCAATCGACATGGGGGGTGTAGCTCGGCTTGTGCTTGCCGCGCAAGCGCATCGCCACGATCGTCGCGAGACGGCCCACAACCAGGCCCGTCGCGTCGATCAGAACCCACTTCTTGTCGACCTCGGCCGGCTTGGCCACGAAGGTCTTCATGATGGTCTCATCCGACTTCAAGAGAAAACTCGAACGCCGGGACTGGCGGTCCCGGCGCGGTGGCGAAGGCTATAAGCGAGCCGGCCATCAGCGTCAATCGACAAGCTCTATAATTTTCCAAGTAAAATCAGATGCTTATAAAATAGGTATTGCAATACCTTTGATTTTCACGCGGAATCGCAAGCCTTTATGCGCCGGCGCGTTCCTGCGGGATGGCATAGGTGCCGGTGACATGGGCGACCATGTCCTCCTCCTCGCCGTCCGAGTAGATCGAGACTTCGCCGACGGCAAGGCGCCGGCCGAGGCGGAGCAGCTTCGTGCGGGCGATGAGATCGCGCGGAGCGGGCTTGCTCAGGAAATTGATGTTGAGATTGGTGGTCACCGCCATGGCGACCGGCCCGATCGAGGCGAGGATGGCGATATAGAGCCCGACATCGGCGAGCGTCATCATGGTCGGACCTGAGATCGTGCCGCCGGGCCTCAGGTGGCGCTGGTCGAAGCGGCAGCGCATGACGGATTCGCGGTAGCCGACCGAAACGATGCTGAAGGCGCTGTCCGGCGTGAAGACCTGGGGGAAGTCGCGCGCCAGGAACGTGTTCAGCTGCGCGATGGTCATGACCGCGTGCGACATGAAAGGCTGCACTCCCCCGGGGCAGGGCTGCCAATCCGCAGCCGACTTGAAGCCGAGACGATAGCGGGCCAATTTCGCTTCACCACCCCCGCGAACGGCAGATAGCCATGAATGCCTCCTCCCCTGCGGCCGCCGCCGCCGCCGCCTCCGCACCGCCTGCCGCCCTGCTCGACCGGCACGACGACGACGGCGTCGCCACGCTGACCCTCAACAATGCAGCGAGCCGCAACAGCCTGTCGGAAGCCATGCTCGCGGCGCTGTCGCAGGCCTTCGGCGCGATCGCCGCCGACCGATCGGTGCGCGCGGTGGTTCTGACCGCCAGCGGCCCGGTCTTCTCCTCCGGCCACAATCTGAAGGAAATGACCGCGCGGCGCGCCGATCCCGACCGGGGCAAGGCCTATTTCGCCGATATCCTGGCCCGCTGCTCGGCCATGATGCAGCAGATCGTCACCCTGCCCCAGCCGGTCATCGCCGCGGTCCAGGGCACCGCCACCGCCGCAGGCTGCCAGCTGGTGGCGAGCTGCGATCTCGCGATTGCCTCCAGCGCCGCGCGGTTCTGCACGCCGGGCGTTCACATCGGCCTGTTCTGCTCGACACCGATGGTGGCGCTGTCGCGCAATGTCGCGCCGAAACACGCCATGGAAATGCTGCTGACCGGCGAGATGATCGGCGCCGAGGACGCCTTCCGCTTCGGCCTCGTCAACAAGGTCGTGCCGGCGGGCGAGGAACATGGCGCAGCCATCTCCCTGGCGCGCATCATCGCCTCGAAGTCGAGCCTGACCGTCCGCATCGGCAAGCGGGCCTTCTACGAGCAGTTGGACATGACGCTTGCCGAGGCCTATCGCCATGCCAGCGCCGTCATGACCGAGAACATGCTGGCGCGCGACGCCGAGGAAGGCATCGGCGCGCTTCTGGCCAAGCGCGAACCGCGCTGGGAGGACAAGTGAATCACGACGACTATTCCAACGGCTACATCCGCGGCATCCTGTCGGCGGTTAAGGTCGTCGCCATGGTCGGCGCCTCGGCGAACGAGGTCCGCCCGAGCTATTTCGTCCTGAAATACCTGATCGACCGTGGCTATCGGGTGCATCCGGTCAATCCGACGCTGGCGGGCACCGACATCCTCGGCCGTACCGTCTATGCGTCGCTCGCCGACGTGCCCGAGCCGATCGACATGGTCGACATCTTCCGCAATTCGGAGGCCGCCGGCGGCATCGTCGACGCGGCGCTCGCCCTCGACCCCCGGCCGAAGGCGATCTGGATGCAGCTCACCGTGCGCAACGACGCCGCCGCCGCCCGCGCCGAGGCCGCCGGCCTCAAGGTCGTGATGAACCGCTGCCCGAAGATCGAGCTCGGCCGGTTGTCCTCGGAGATCGCCTGGATGGGCGTCAATTCCCGCACGATCTCGGCCAGGCGCGCGCCGCAGCTGAAATCGGGCAAGTTCCAGAAGCTTGGGCTGAGGCCCACTTTCGGCGGTGGCGAGGGGCACGGCGAATAGCATTTTCGCGTGAGCCCTTCGCCGTCTCACGGAAACGGTGAAAGGCTCCAAGCTGTTGGCTTGCCGTTTTTTCTTCACGCGAACCGGTATCCAGCTCGCGCGAAGGCGCGAGACGGCCGGCCGCCGATCGATGGGGGGGCGCGGAGCGGCTTCCGTGCCGTCGGCGCTTGACGCTGGGACGGCCCCTTCGTTAGCAGGCATTGGTTCAGTCGCGCCCGATCGAGGCCGCGCGTTTCAGGAGGAAGTCATGTCCGACCGCATCCCCGGCTTCTCGACCTTGGCCGTCCATGCCGGCGCCCAGCCGGATCCGACCACGGGCGCCCGCGCCACCCCGATCTACCAGACGACGTCCTTCGTCTTCGACGATGTCGACCACGCCGCCTCGCTGTTCGGCCTGCAGGCCTTCGGCAACATCTATACGCGCATCGGCAACCCGACCAACGCGGTTCTCGAGGAACGCGTGGCCGCGCTCGAAGGCGGCACCGCCGCGCTCGCCGTCGCCTCCGGCCATGCCGCCGAGTTCCTGGTCATGCATGCGCTCATGCAGCCGGGCGACGAATTCATCGCCTCCAAGAAGCTCTATGGCGGCTCGATCAACCAGTTCAACCATTCCTACAAGAACTTCGGCTGGACCGTCGTCTGGGTCGACCAGGACGACATCGCGGCGGTGGAAGCGGCGGTGACCGCCAAGACCAAGGCGATCTTCATCGAAAGCATCGCCAACCCGGCCGGCAACATCACCGATATCGAGGCCTTCTCGGCGATCGCCCGCAAGGCCGGCGTGCCGCTGATCGTCGACAATACCCTCGCCTCGCCCTACCTGATCCGGCCGATCGATCACGGCGCCGATATCGTCATCCATTCGGCGACCAAGTTCCTCGGCGGCCACGGCAACTCGATCGGCGGCCTGATCGTCGACGGCGGCACCTTCGACTGGTCGAAGAGCGGCCGCTATCCCATGCTGACCGCCCCGCGGCCGGAATATGGCGGCATCGTCCTGCACGAGACCTTCGGCAATTTCGCCTTCGCCATCGCCTGCCGGGTGCTGGGCCTGCGCGATCTCGGACCGGCGCTCTCGCCGTTCAACGCCTTCATGATCCTGACCGGCATCGAGACCTTGCCGCTGCGCATGGACAAGCACTGCCAGAACGCCTTCAAGGTGGCGGAGTGGCTGTCCAAGCACCCGAAAGTGTCGTGGGTGAACTATCCCGGCCTGCCCGGCGACAAGCAGCATGCGCTCGCCCAGAAATATTGCCCGCGCGGCGCCGGCGCCGTCTTCACCTTCGGGCTGAAGGGCGGCTTCGAGGCGGGCGTGAAGCTGGTTTCCGAGGTCAAGCTGTTCTCGCACCTCGCCAATGTCGGCGACACTCGCTCGCTGATCATCCACCCCGCCTCCACCACCCACAAGCAGCTCTCGGATGCGCAGAAGACCGAGGCCGGCGCCGGCCCCGAAGTGGTGCGCCTGTCGATCGGCATCGAGGACGCCGCCGACATCATTGCCGATCTCGACGCGTCGCTGCGCGAGGTCTGAATCGCGAACGGCCGGCATCGCCGCGGAACCGCGGCGATGCCGGACCTGACGGGTCAACTGGCGCCTGCGGCGCGCTTGCCTTTCAGGCGGCACGCCCCATCGGGGCCATCGCGGCGGCCGGCGCCGAGGGGTTCTCCGGCAGGCGCCTTGCCCGCACCAGGCCATGCGCATGGCCGACGGCGTGGCCGAGCACCAGAACCGCGAAGGCCTGGTGCAGCAGGCCCGCCCACAGCGGCACCACCAGGACCAGCGTGGTGATGCCGATGATCGCCTGGGCGGTGATCAGGCCGAACAGGACGGTCGCGCTCTTTGCAAAGCCGCTGCCACGGGCGGCCAGCATGTGCCACAGCGCCAGGGCGAACAGCACATAGGCGCCGAGCCGGTGATTGAACTGGGTCAGCGCCAGCGAGTCCACGAAGGCCTCGAGCGTGCTCGGCTTGTCGAACAGCTGGCCGAGCGGCGGCACCAGGGCGCCGTCCATCAGCGGCCAGTCGTTGAAGCGCATGCCGGCATCGTTGCCGGCGACCAGCGCGCCCAGCATGATCTGCACGACGATGAGAACGAGCACGGCGAGGCCGCCGCAGCGCAGGCGCGTCGATACCGGCCCGCGATCGCGGGCGGGCTTCAGGCCGAGCGCCACCCAGACGAGGGTGGCGAAGATCAGGCAGGCCAGCGTCAGGTGGAACATCAGCTTCAGCGGCGCGACGGCCACCATGCCGGGGTTGAGGCCGGAGGCGACCATCAGCCAGCCGACGAGCCCCTGGAAGCCGATCATCAAGCCGATGCCGAAGGTGACCGCGGCGAGCCGGCGGTCGAGCCGGCCGCGCATCAGGAAGAACAGCCAGGGCAGCAGCATGGCCGCGCCGATCACCCGGCCGAGCAGCCGGTGGGCCCATTCCCACCAGAAGATGAACTGGAAATCGGCGAGCGACATGCCGCGATTGACCAGGTCATATTGCGAGCTCGCCTGGTATTTGGCGAATTCGGCGAGCCACTGGGCATGGGTCAGCGGCGGCAGCGTTCCGGTCACCGGTCGCCATTCGGTGATCGACAGGCCGGAATCGGTCAGCCGCGTCGCGCCACCGACCACCACCATCGCAAAGACCAGGGCGGCCACGAGGAGCAGCCACAGGCGGACGGCCCGGTGGGGATCGATGGTGGCGGAAACGGACTGGGCAGCCGTCATGCGGCTTTTCCTCGGCGCTTGTGATCGATGGTCGGAGAGAGATATAGACCTCGCCGGTGCCCGACAAGGCGGCATCCTGTCCAGTGCCCGGCACTGATCACGGCCCAAGGACGAAAGACCCATGCATGTGCGCACCCGCAAGCTCATCGGCACGGTCATCCTGCTCGTCTGGGTGACCTTCTACGCGCTGCTGGTGATGGGCATCATGCACAATGCCGCCCGCAAGTTCGGCCCCATCGGCGAGCCGGTCTTCTACGCGCTCGCCGGCATCGGCTGGATTCCCGTCGCCATGCTGGTCATCTGGTGGATGGCCAAACCCGGCGCCGAAGACGACACTGCCTGATCGGTTTTTAAGGTCCCCCGCCCCCGATACGAGGATTGCCATGACCCGCCCGACGCCCACGGTCGTCCGCACCGTCGCGGACCTGCGCGCCGCGGTTTCCGCCTTTCGCGCCAAGGGCGACACCATCGCCATGGTGCCGACCATGGGCGCGCTCCATGCCGGCCACATCTCGCTGGTCGAGGCGGCCAAGGCGGCCGGCGCGCGCGTGGTGGTGTCGATCTTCGTCAATCCGACCCAGTTCGCCCCGACGGAAGATTTCTCCAAATATCCCAGGACCTTCGAGGCCGATCTTGCCAAGCTCGCCGCGGTCGATGCCGAGCTCGTCTACGCCCCGACCGTCGATGTCATGTACCCCAGGGGGTTCGTGACCAGCGTCAACCTCGCCGGCCCGGCGACCGCCGGCCTCGAGGATGTCGCCCGGCCTCACCATTTCGGCGGCGTCGCCACCATCGTCACCAAGCTGTTCACCCAGTGCCGGCCGGATCTTGCCATCTTCGGCGAGAAGGACTTCCAGCAGCTCGCCGTCATCAGGCGCATGGCGGTCGACCTCGACCTTGCGGTCGATGTCCGCGGCGCGCCGACCATCCGGGAAGCCGACGGCCTCGCCATGTCCTCGCGCAACGTCTATCTGACCGCCGCGGACCGCGCCAAGGCGCCCCACCTGCACGCGGCCATGCAGACGGCGGCGGCGGCCATCCGCCGCGGCGGCCTCGCCGCGATCGAGACCGCGCTCGCCGCGGGCCGCGCCACCATAGCGGCGAATGGCTTCGCGCTCGACTATCTCGAATGCCGGGCCGCCGACGATCTCGGCGCGGCCCGCCCGGACACGGCGCTGCGCCTGCTCGTCGCCGCGCGCATCGGCCAGGTCCGGCTCATCGACAATATCGCGGTGTGACGGGACGCTCGTCGGCCGCGCGCGCCGGCCGAAAGAACCCGGCAAGGAAGGCCGCCGCCGGCTCGGACAGGCCGACGACCTTGTTCGTCGCCTGCCGGTACAGCTTGAAATTGAGCTCTGTGGCGGGCGCTCGATCGCTCCAGTCGTCGAAACGCTTGAGCTCGCGCCGCCCGAGCGGCCTCAGGGCGAGCTCGATACGCGCGACCGCAAGGCTGACGCGCGGGGTCTGCCTGGCGATGCCGGGGATCCGGGCCACCGCCGCGGCGGAAGTCACGACGCCGCGTGCGACGAGGCCCTGCCCGCCTTCGTTCTCGCTGGCGAACAGGAAGATATCGTCGCCCGCGGCGACATGTTTGCCGCCATACATGGTCTTCTGCGCGGAAAAGACGAAGGCTGGCGCCTGCGGATCGTCGATCGGCGCCTTGATAGCGAAGGCCATGCGCAGCTCCTCCGCGAGAGGGCGCTCAGAGCAGGCCGAGCTCGGCGAGCTGCTTGGCCAGCTCCTGCGGCATGCCCTTGGTCGCGCCCGTGTCGAGATCCGGCGGCACGTCGCTTTCGGGAAAATAGCGCCAGCCCTGGAACGGACCGCGCCGGCGCGGCTGGACCCTGACGATGACCGGATCGAGGACGAGGTCGCAGCGCGGAATGCCCTCGGCATCGGTGAACGGCCGGATGCCGACCAGCTTCTGCCGGCAGAGGATCGACCCCTTGATCACCCAATAGAGCGAGCCCTGCCCGACGATCTCGTCGCCGCGCTTCGGCTGCATGCGCGTCGTATGGACCTGCTCGCCATAGGTCTTCATGCGCCGGTCGACCCATTGCTGCAGGTCTTCGACCGACTCGGCACCGACACAGAGCTTGATGAGATGCAGGGCCATGGCCGGCATCCTAGCGCGATCCGGCGTCCACGCCCAAGCCGCCGGCGCGTCAACGGCTGGGGATAAAGGGCTGCTGGCGCAGACCGAGAGCCATGCACAGATTGGTGCGCCAGACCGGTCCGTCGCGGACGGCCGCGAGCTGGACGCGCTGCGCGACCCGGAAGTCGACGCCGCAGGCGCCCGGACTGTCGGGCGCGAGCACGACGATGGAGGTGACCGGCACCCCCTTCTCCTGCCTGTAGACGTCGATCGTCGCCTGCTGCTGGCCGCGCTGCACGCGCGTGACGACGGCCACCATGCCCTCGATCACCACGTCGGCGCGCGCCACCACATCGGCGCGCGACCAGTTGTAGCACTGGCAGGCCTGCGCCGTGCCGCCGGCAAGGACCAGGGTCGCTGCCGCGAGGACGAAGCGGCCCGCGCGCATGATCATGCCGCCTGCTCCGTCCGGGCCTCGATCGTCGCGACCGGCGCGCCCTCGGCCACCTGCTCGCCGGCCGTCACGGCGATCGCCGTGACCGTGCCGTCGGCCGGCGACACCAGCGTGTGCTCCATCTTCATCGCCTCGATCACCGCGATCCGGTCGCCCTTGGCCACCGCCTGGCCCGGCTCCACCAGCACGGCGATCACCTTGCCGTGCATCGGGGCCTTGACCGCGCCGCCGCCGTCGAGATGGTCGAGATCGACATCGAAGGGATCGAAGCGCCGGACCTCGGTCTGGCGGCCGTCGCGGACGACGAACAGGCCGTCGCGCGTCAGCGTGAAGGCCGGATCGTTCGCCACCGGCAGGTAGTCGTCGTGATAGTCGCTGGTGCCGCCGCCGAACACGGCCTGGATGCTGCCGGTTCGTCCGGTGCCGGGGGCCGGCGAGACCAGTTCCACCGTGGCGCGCTCGCCGTCGACGACGAGCGGCACCGAGACGCGCCGGGCGGCGGCGAGCTGGAAGCCGTCTGTGGCGCTCCAGGGCGAGGCCGCCTCGTTCGACCGGGCCTGGTCGCGGCCCTGCCGCGCGGCCCAGGCGCCGTCGACCAGCTTCAGGGCGGCGAGCCGCACGGTGGCCGGGTCGGCGGCCCGCGGCACCGCGCCGAGGGCTGCGAGATTGCGGTCGATGAAGCCCGTGTCGAAGGCGCCGGAGCGGAAGCCCGGCGCCTCGGTCAGGGCCTTCAGAAAGGCGAGATTGGTGCGTGGGCCGGCGACCACCGTCCGGCCCAGCACGGCACCGAGACGGTCCAGCGCCTCGTCGCGGGTCTCGCCGAAGGCGATCACCTTGGCGATCATCGGGTCGTAGAAGGGCGAGACCTCCGCCCCCGCCTCGACGCCGGTATCGACGCGCACGCCCTCGCCATCGCCGAATTCGAGCGTGTGCAGCCGGCCGGTCGAAGGCAGGAAGCCGCGCTCCGGATCCTCGGCATAGAGCCGCGCCTCGACCGCATGGCCGTGGATCGCCAGCTCGTCCTGCAAGAGCGGCAGCCGCTCGCCCGCGGCGACCCGGATCTGCCACTCGACCAGATCCTGGCCGGTGATCGCCTCGGTCACCGGGTGCTCCACCTGCAGGCGGGTGTTCATCTCCATGAAATAGAACTTGTCGGCCTGCAGGCCGTTGGAGCCGTCGGCGATGAATTCGACCGTGCCGGCGCCGACATAGCCGACGGCCTTCGCCGCCTCGACGGCCGCGCGGCCCATGGCCTCGCGCATGGCCGGCGGCATGGCCGGGGCCGGCGCCTCCTCGATCACCTTCTGGTGCCGGCGCTGCAGCGAACAGTCGCGCTCGAACAGATGCACCACATTGCCTTGGGCATCGCCGAACACCTGGATTTCGATGTGGCGCGGCGCCTGCACGTATTTTTCGATCAGCACGCGCGGATCGCCGAAGGAGCTTGCCGCCTCACGCTGGGCGGAGGCCAGCGCCTCGTCGAAATCGACGAGCTTCTCGACCTTCTTCATGCCCTTGCCGCCGCCGCCGGCGACCGCCTTGATCAGCACGGGATAGCCGATCTCGTAGGCCTTCTCCTTCAGGAATTTCGGATCCTGGTTGGCGCCATGATAGCCGGGCACGACCGGCACGCCGGCGCGCTGCATCAGGCTCTTCGCGCCGTCCTTCAGGCCCATGGCGCGGATCGCGTTGGCCGGCGGGCCGATGAACACGATGCCGGCCTCGGCGCAGGCATCGGCGAATTCGGCCCGTTCCGACAGAAAGCCGTAGCCGGGATGGATCGCCTCGGCGCCCGACCGGCGCGCCGCTTCGATGATCCTGTCGATGACGAGGTAGCTCTCGCGCGCCGGCGCCGGGCCGATCGGATAGGCTTCGTCGGCGAGCCGGACGTGCATCGCATGGGCATCGGCGTCCGAATAGACCGCAATCGTACGCAATCCCATGCGTCGCGCCGTCCTGATGATACGGACGGCGATTTCGCCGCGGTTGGCGATGAGCACGGAAGACAGCATCGGGCAGACCTCGAACAGGCGACTGATTTGGACCCTGAAACTAGCCCGGATCGGCCCGCCGGACCAGGGCTCCGAACGGCCGTGGCCGGCCTTGCCGCATAGCTCTCGCGCGGCCGTCCGCCCTTGCCTGAAGGTCCGGCGGCGCGGATGCTGGCCCTCCCGTTCCGGAGCCCCCGATGACTGCCCTGCCCGATCTCTCCGCCGCCCAGCTGGCCAAGGCCTACCGCGACCGCTCGCTCTCGCCGGTGGAGGTCACGCGCGCCGTGCTCGACCGGATCGCGGCCTGCGAGCCTAAGATCAATGCCATGTACATCGTCCACGCCGACCAGGCGCTGGCGGCGGCCAAGGCGGCCGAGGCGCGCTTTGGCCGCGGCGCGCCGCTGTCCGCGCTCGACGGCGTGCCCGCGACGGTGAAGGAGAATATCGCCACCGAAGGCGATCCGTGCCCCGTCGGCGTGCCGATTGCCGACATGACGCCGCGCGCGGCCGATTCGCCGGTGCCGGCGCGGCTGCGCGAGGCCGGCATCGTGATCACCGGCAAGACCACCATGCCCGACTATGGCATGCTGTCGGCCGGCCTCTCCTCGCTGCACGGCGTCACCCGCAATCCCTGGAATCTCGCCAAGAACCCGGCCGGCTCGTCCTCGGGCGCCGGCGCGGCGGGCGCTGCCGGCTACGGCCCGCTCCATATCGGCACCGATATCGGCGGCTCGGTGCGCCTGCCGGCGGCCCATTGCGGCCTGTTCGGCCTGAAGCCCTCGCTCGGCCGGGTGCCGATACACCCGCCCTTCCTCGGCCGCGTCGCCGGCCCGATGACCCGTACGGTCGCCGACTCCGCCGCGCTGATGACCATCATCTCCCGGCCCGATCCGCGCGACTTCATGGACCTGCCCTATGACGCCGTCGATTACGCAGAGGGGCTCGACGGCCTGACGCCGAAAGGCCTGAAGATCGGCCTGCTCACCGAAATGCCGGCGGGCCTGCCCGCCGATCCCGCCATCGTCGCGGCCGTGCGCGCCGCCGCCGGCGCGCTCGCGGCCGAAGGCGCCGAGGTGGTCGAGCTCAAGGGCTTCCTGACCGAGGAGATGCTGGACGGGATGTGCCGATTCTTCGAGGCCCGCTCCTATGCCGACATCGTCGGGCTCAGCGAGGAGAAGAAGAGCCGGCTGCTGCCCTATATCGTGGAATGGGCGACCTGGCGGGCAAAGGACTTCACCGGCACGGACGTCATGCGCGCCTATAATGCGGTGCAGGCGATGCGCGAGGCCAGCGTCAAGGCGACGCAAGCCTTCGACTTCGTGCTCTCGCCGGTCACCTGCCCGGTCAGCTATGCGGCGGAGGCCCATTCGCCGACCGACGATGCGCATCGCGCGCTGGAGCACATCCCCTTCACCGTCGCCTCCAACATGAGCGAGCAGCCGGCGTCGAGCGTCAACTGGACGTTCCACACCGACGGCATGCCAATCGGCGTGCAGGTGATCGGCCGGCGCTTCGACGACCGCGGCGTGATGCGCATGAGCCGCCTGCTCGAGCAGCTGCGGCCGGAGCAGAAAGCCTGGCCGATGCCGGGCTGAGGGGACGGCCGGCCGTCACGGCCGGCCCTCACATCCGGAACACGCCGAATTTCGTCTCCGGGATCGGCGCGTTGAGCGCAGCGCTGAAGGCGAGTGCCAGCACCCGCCGCGTCTCTCCCGGGGTCACGATGCCGTCGTCCCAGAGCCGGGCCGTGGCATAATAGGGATGGCCTTCCGCCTCGTAATTGGCACGGATCGGCGCCTTGAAGGCCTCCTCCTCCTCCGCGCTCCAGGCCTTGCCCTCGGCCTCGAAATTCTCGCGCTTGACGGTGGCGAGCACGCTCGCCGCCTGCTCGCCGCCCATCACCGAGATGCGCGAATTCGGCCAGGTGAACAGGAAGCGCGGCGAATAGGCCCGGCCGCACATGCCGTAATTGCCCGCGCCATAGCTGCCGCCGACCAGCATGGTGATCTTCGGCACGCGGGCGCACGCGACCGCGGTGACGAATTTCGCGCCGTCCTTGGCGATGCCGCCGGCCTCAAACTGGCGGCCGACCATGAAGCCGGTGATGTTCTGCAGGAACAGCAGCGGAATGCGCCGCTGGCAGCACAATTCGATGAAATGCGCGCCCTTGACCGCGCTTTCCGAGAACAGGATGCCGTTATTGCCGATGATGCCGACCGGCATGCCGTGGATATGGGCGAAGCCGGTGACCAGCGTCTGGCCGTAGAGCGCCTTGAACTCGTCGAATTCCGAGCCGTCGACGAGCCGCGCGATGACCTCGCGGATGTCGTATTGTGTCTTCAGGTTGGTCGGCACCAGTGCTTCGAGCTCGGACGGGTCGTAGAGCGGGTCGCGCGCCGGCTCCAGCGCGATGTCGACGGTCTTGCGGCTGTTGAGGTTGGAGACGATCCGCCGGGCGATCGCGAGGGCATGGGTGTCGTCGACCGCATAGTGGTCGGCGACGCCGGAAAGACGGGCATGGACGTCGGCGCCGCCGAGATCCTCGGCGGAGACGATCTCGCCGGTCGCCGCCCGCACCAGCGGCGGGCCGCCGAGGAAGATCGTGCCCTGCCGACGCACGATGACGGTCTCGTCCGACATGGCGGGCACATAGGCCCCGCCGGCGGTGCAGGAGCCCATGACCACGGCGATCTGCGGGATGCCTTCGGATGACAGATTGGCCTGATTGTAGAAGATCCGGCCGAAATGCTCGCGGTCGGGGAAGACGTCGGTCTGGTGCGGCAGGTTGGCCCCGCCCGAATCGACCAGATAGATGCAGGGCAGCCGGTTCTCCCGGGCGATTTCCTGGGCCCTCAGGTGCTTCTTCACCGTCATCGGGTAATAGGTACCGCCCTTGATGGTCGAATCGTTGCAGACGATCATCACCTCTCGCCCCTCGACCCGGCCGATGCCGGTGATGAGGCCGGCGCCGTGGATCTTGTCCTCGTAGAGGCCGTTGGCGGCGAGCTGCGACAGTTCCAGGAACGGCGAGCCGGGATCGAGCAGGGTCATGACCCGGTCGCGCGGCAGGAGCTTGCCGCGCTCCAGATGGCGCTGGCGCGCCCTGGCATTGCCGCCGAGCCCGGCCTCCGCCCGCTTCTCCTTCAGGTCTTGGATCAGGGCGCCCCAGGCTTCGGCATTCGCCTTGGCCTCGGGGCTCGAGGGATTGAAGGAGGATTTCAGGACGGCCAAGGCTGCGGACTCCGGCTTTGAACGCTGTCGCGATGGCTCCTGGTTATCGTTTCCGGGCCCGCCTGTCATCCGGGCGAAACGGCGTAAGGCCCTTCCGGCCCGCTGCGGCCATGCGCCTCGGATCAGGGTTCGCGCGGCGGCTCGAGGCCGGCATTGGCGAGCACGGGCAGCGACGCCGGCCCGGTGACGAAGGCGAGAAAGGCGCGCGCCGCCTCCGGCTCCATGGCCGCTGCGGCGATGCCGGCCGAATAGGTGATGGTCACCTGGATCTCCGGCGGCAACGGCCCGATCATGGTGACACCGGTCACCGGCAGGATCTCGCTCATCTGCTGCAGCACGAGATCGGCCTCGTGCCGCGCGACCAGCGACACCACGTCGCCGCTGGAGGCGAGCCGCAGCTTCGGGCGCAGCGTATCGGCAAGACCGAGCCGCCGCAGGAGATCGGCAATGTAGAGGCCGCTGGCACTGCCGGTCGCCGGATCAGGATAGGCGATGGTCACGCCCGAGGTGAGCAGCCGCTCCACTGCTTCGAGCGAGGAAATATCGGGCGAGGCGGCGCCCTCGCGCATGCCGATGCCGATGCCGCCGCGGGCAAGGTCGGTGCGCGACCCGACCCGGACCAGTCCCTTTGCGGTCAGGAGATCGATGACGACGGAGGAGGCGATCACCATGTCGATCGCCTCGTTGGCCTCCATGCGCCGCACGATCCCCTCGGCGGTGTCGGGCACCAGCACCACGCGGTGGCCGCTGCTCGCCTCGAACTGCTCGACGATGGTGCGGATCGCCGATGTGCCGGCGCCGGCGACCCCGACCTTGAGCTCCAGCGCGGATCCAGCCGCGGTCCAGCCCGTCGTCAGAAGCGCCAGTCCGAAGGCAAGCCAGCGTCCCGCCATGACAACCTCCCGCCACGAAGCCGCGGCGCGCCGCGGCCGCGGTCAGGCGGTATCATGGCCCGACGCGGGGCGATCGGGAATGGCTCTTTCGGACCATGGCCGAGAAGCGGCCGGAAACGTGCCGGCGATCACGGGCGGCCCGCAGGCTCGGTGTCGCGGGCGCAAGCTCAGCCCATGTCGTCGTAGCGCGGCTCGTACCAGGGCTCGGCCATGGCGTCGGCATGCCATTCCTTCCAGGCGGGCAAGGCCATCACCACCTCCATATAGGCCTTCACGGCTGGCGGTACCGGCACGGCATAGCCGTGGAAACGGCTGACGACGGGCGCATACATCGCGTCCGCCGCGGAGAAATCGCCATAGAGAAAGGCGCCTGCCCCGCCGAAACGGTCGCGGGCCTCGATGAAGGCCTGGCAGATGCGGTCGATCGCGGTATCGACGTCGTCGTCATGCGGCACCGGCTTGGGCGCGCGGCGCATGTTCATCGGCAGGGCGGCACGCAGCGGCATGAAGCCCGAATGCATCTCGTTCGACAGCGAACGGGCATGCGCGCGCGCCGCGCGGTCGCGTGGCCAGATCGCAAGATCCGGCCGCGTCTCGGCAAGGTATTCGATGATCGAAAGGCTGTCCCAGACGGTAATGTCGCCGTCTATCAGCACCGGAACCCGGCCAGCCTGGGAATAACGGGCGATCCGGCTCGCCGTATCCGGCTGATAGAGCGGTATCAGCTCTTCCTCGAACGGCAGGGCCAGCGCTTTCATCAGGATCCAGGGCCGGAACGACCAGGACGAATAGGCTTTGTTGGCAATGACGAGTTTCATGGCGTCCCCACGACTGGTGGAGGCGCGATGATGACCCAGACGGGGCCATGCCCAAAACGCATTCGGGTGAAGGCAGGGATTGACGGCGCTGATCGGTCGGGACCGGCGCCGACGGCCCCTGACCGCACCAGAATAGCCCCTGAAATCAAATGGATGCGAGCGACTGCTGAATCCGAAACTCGCCCCGTCGGTCCAGGCCAGGGCGAGCCGCGTTGCGGCGGAGCGCCGGTGTCAGTCGCGCGGCTTGACCTGCTCGACCGGGCCGCCGGCCTTCTTCCAGGCGCCGAAGCCGCCGGCAATATGGGCGACCGGTTTCAGCCCCATCCGCTGCGCCGTCTGGGCCGAGAGCGCCGAGCGCAGGCCGCCGGCGCAGAAGAAGACGAATTTCTTGTCCTCGGCGAAGACCGGCTTGTGATAGGGGCTTTCCGGATCGATCCAGAATTCCAGCATGCCGCGCGGGCAGTGGAAGGCGCCGGGCACCTTGCCCTCGCGCTCCAGCTCGCGCGGATCGCGCAGGTCGACGAGCACGACATCGCCTTTGCCATGCAGCGCCTTGGCCGCTTCCACATCGAGCGTCTCGACCTCGCGCTCGGCATCGGCAACCAGCGCCTTGTAGCCGGTGGTGATGGTCTGCGGCATCGCGTCCTCCAGTCATTCCGCCTTGAACGGTCGGTCGTGCCGTTCATAGCATCCCCCGGCCGCCCGAGGCAGGCCCTTGCCGACGGGCTGCCCCGACCGCCGTCGCGGCGGGACCGCCATTGCCTGTGCCAAGAGGCTCGACGGCCCCACCTCCGATGCGCTACCGCTTCGCAATGCTCGGAATGACGCTGCTCGACGCCATCGCCTTTGCCTGGTTCGTGATCGCCTGGGCCGGGTATGCCTGGCTGGTCGACGTCGTCGGCCGCAACGGCCAGGGCCTGACCCAGGTCATGGCCGCCTATCGCCAGCGCTGGATGACCGAGATGCTGACGCGGGCCAATCGCATCGTCGATGGCCAGATCAACATGACGCTGCAGCAGGGCACGGCCTTCTTCGCCTCCACCTCGCTGCTGGCGGTCGGCGGCGGCCTGACCCTGCTCGGCGCCACCGACCGGGCGGTGGAGATCGTCCAGGCGCTGCCGCTCGGCTATCACCCGAGCCGCGAGCAATGGGAGGTGAAGGTTGCCGGGCTGACCCTCATCTTCGTCTATGCCTTCTTCAAGTTCGCCTGGGCCTACCGGCTGTTCAACTATTGCGCGATCCTCATCGGCGCGACCCCCGACGGCGACCGCAGCGGCACGCAGGAAGCGCTGGTCATGGCCCAGCGCGCGGCGACGATGAACACCATCGCCGCCTCCCATTTCAACCGCGGCCAGCGCGCCTTCTTCTTCGCGCTCGGCTATCTCGGCTGGTTCTTCGGCCCGGTGGTCCTGATCGTCAGCACCGCCGCCGTGGTTTTCGTCATCTATCGCCGCCAGTTCCTGTCCAACAGCCTCGATGCGGTCCGCTTCTAGGCCGGCCCGTCCGGGATCCGCCCGCGCTTGGCTTCCATGCCCGATGCCGCTGGGCGGACCGGAGGCATTGGTGCAAGCTCCCACCGAACGTGAGGAGACGCGTCCGTGCATATCCTGAAACCGGCCTTCGCCTGGCCCCGTGACGAGGCGCTCGGCTTTGCCGCGCGGCGCGGCTTCGGGCTGGTGGCGGCGAGCGACACCTCCGGCCCGCGCGGCTCGCACGTGCCCTTCACGCTCCGGCGCGAGGGCGAGCGCACCGTCCTGACCTTCCACCTGACCGCGGCCAATCCACTGGTGCAACTGGCGGACGGTCGGTCCTTCCTGGTCGCCGTCTGGGGTCCGGACGCCTATATTTCCAACGACTGGTACGCAACATCAGACCATGTCTCGACCTGGCTCTACGAGGCCGTGCATCTGACCGGTCCGGCGCAGCGGCTCGCGCGGGCCGCGAATCGCGGCCACGGCGACGACCTGCTGGAGACCTTCGAGGAACGCCTCGCGCCAAAACCGCCCTGGTCGCTCGCCACCATGGAGGAGCGCAAACGCGAGACCATGCTGGCCGCCATCGTGACGATCGAGATGAGCGTCGAGCGTGTCGAAGGCCAGCGCAAGCTCAACCAGCACAAGCTGGACGAGGATCACGTGGCAGTGGCCAACCGGCTGGCCGCGGCCGACGATGCCGCGGGGCGCGAAATCGCCGGCAAGCTCCGTGCGCTCCGGCCGCATCTCGTCTATGCACCGGATGTGCCGGCCGGCGGCACCGACGCCGCGGCCCGCGCGAGGACCTATCGATGGTGAAGACATCGCTCTCCGTTGCAGTGATCGGCGCGGGACTGATCGGCACGAGCTGGGCCGCCCTGTTCGCGGCCGTCGGCGGCCACGCGGTGCGGGTCTTCGACCCCTCGCCCGCCGCCCGTGCCGAGGTTGCGGCGCGCGCCGCCGTCATGACCGGACAGCTCGCCGCGCTGCACGAGGTCACCGGCAGCGCACCGGTCGTCTGCGACAGCCTGGCAGAGGCCTGTTCGGGGGCCGTCCTGATCCAGGAGAACGCGCCGGAAAGGCTCGATCTGAAGCGGGCGCTCTATGCCGAGATCGAGGCGGCGGCCGCGGCGGACGCGATCATCGCCAGCAGCACGTCGGCCCTCGTCTGGTCGGATCTGGCGCGCGACCTGGCGCAGCCGCGGCGCTTCGTCACCGCCCACCCCTTCAATCCGCCGCATCTGATGCCGCTGGTCGAGCTGTTCGGCACCGATCCCGCCGTTCTCGAGCGCGCCAAGGAGTTCTACGCGGCGCTCGGGCGGGTGCCCGTCGTCCTGAAGCGCGAGGCCGCGGGCCATATTGCCGGCCGGCTGTCGGCCGCGCTCTGGCGCGAGGCCGTGGCGCTGGTCGCCGACGGCGTCGCCACCGTCGCGGACATCGATCGCGCGCTCGTCAACGGGCCGGGCCTGCGCTGGGCCGTGGTCGGCCCGCATATGGGCTATCATCTCGGCGGCGGCGACGGCGGCATGGCGTCCTACCTCGAAACGCTCGGTCCGAGCCAGGAGCGCCGCTGGGCGAGCCTCGGCACGCCAGCCCTGACGCCTGAGGTGCGCGCGACGCTGGTGGCCGGCATCGCGGAGGAAGCCGCCGGCCGGTCGGTCGGCGAGCTTGCCGCGGCCCGCGATCGCGCCACCATCGCCATTCTGAAGAGCCTCTGAAGCGAGCCCTCATGACCTCCGACACCCCTGCCCCGCCCCGCATCGCGCTGGTCCATGCCCTGGAGGAATCGGTCCTGCCGGCGCGCGCAGCCTTTGCCGAGATCTGGCCGGAAGCCGCCTGCTTCGATCTGCTCGACACCTCGCTCGCCACCGACCTTGCCGCCCGCGGCAGCCTCGACGCGGCCATGGTCGACCGTTTCCTGACGCTCGGCCGCTATGCCGCCGCCACCCGCGGCGCGGCGGACGCGGCGCGCGCCATGCTGTTCACCTGCTCGGCCTTCGGCCCGGCCATCGATGCGGTCAAGAAGGCGCTGCCGATCCCGGTGTTCCGGCCGAACGAAGCGGCGTTCCGCGAGGCACTCGATGCCGGCAGCACTATAGCCGTCGTCGTCAGCTTTCCCCCATCGCTTGCGTCCCTCATGCGCGAGCTGGAAGACGAGGCTGCGGCTCGCCGCCAGCGCATCACCGTCAAGGGCGTGCTCGCCGACGGCGCGCTGGCCGCGCTCAAGGCCGGCGACGGCGCAACGCATGACCGCCTGGTCGCCGAGGCGGCCGCCAGCCTTGCCGGCGTCGACGCCGTCATCCTCGGCCAGTTCTCGCTCGCCCGCGCCCGCGCGGCGGTCGAGCAGGCGACCGGACGGCCGGTCATCACCACGCCGGACGCAGCCGTCAGGGCCGTGCAGCGCGCGGTGCGTGAAGCGGCCGGCGGCTGATCGCGATCAGCCGCGCCGACGCGGATCGGGATGCCCGTCGAGCCGCATCTGGAACAGGAAATAGGTCGGCGAACAATAGCCGAGCCCGGCGACGCGGCCGATCTCCGGTAGGTCCGCCGGCAGGGCCTGGCACATGAAATCCTCGCGGCAGAAACGATCGCCGCCGCAGGTGGCGCGCATGCCGCGCACGATCGACTGGCCGAGACAGGCCGCGAAATCGTTGGAGGCGACGCAGATGTCGAAGGCCTTGCCGCCGGCATAGCCGCAGATCTCGTTGGGCGCCGCCCCACCCGGCCGGAAGCCGGCGAACCGGCGATCCTGATCCGTGCATTTGCGATAGGCGAGACCCGCCGGCGCGCCGCCGACCGGCGGCCGGCAGGTGTGGCTGGTGAAGTTCATCGTGCGGGCGCGGCTGTTGAGCTGCGCGGTCACCGTGAAGCGGTCGCGCCAGGGCTGGCCGGCCGCCGTCGTGATCCGGCCGGCGAGGCAAGCCTGGCCCGAAAACTCGTTCTCCTGTCCCGTCGTCAGGCACTGGCCGAAGGGGATGCCGATCGCGGCATTCGCGGCAAGGCCGGTACAGGTCGACCCCGCCGCGCAGGACCAGCCCTGGCCGAAATGGCGCCCCGCCTCAGGCGTGGGGCAGGCGAGGCCGAGGCCCGCGGGCCGATGCAACGGCGCCCCCGCCGCATGCCATTCGGCCGGCGGCGCGGCCGGCAGCGGCCGGAACCGGTTCGGTTCGCGCCCGGCACGCAGCGCCTGCGCATAGGCCGCGCGCCGCGGCTGCTCGGCGTGGAAGTGGGGAGACACGCCGATGAGCACGCGATTGAGCGGCGAGATCGTCGGATCGTCCTCGCCGATCAGGTGAAAGCCGGCCGTCGCGTTCGACTGGTGACAGCCCTGGCAGCTCATCATGTCGAGCCGCTCGACGAAGGCTTCGGGACTGTGCACCAGGGCATGGCGCGCGAAGCCGAGCGCTGCGAAATCGGCGCCATGGGAGCCGAAGATCTGCGTGAACGGGCGGTTCGCGAGCCGCGCCGAGCCATAGGTCGAATAGGACACCGCGCGGGTGGCGAGGAACCTGTCCGGGATGACCAGCACGCCCTGGTCGACCGCCTCGCCGCGCGCGGCAAGATAGGCGACGAGCTCGGCGCGGAGGGTCGCGTCGGCGCCGAGCCTTGCGACATCGGGCGTGTTTTCCAGCACCTTGTCGGCAAGGCGCGGCCCGTCCGCGCCGGCGGCGACGGCGAAGATGCGCATGACATAGGCGGCCTGGCCGCCGAAGGTCGTCTCCAGGCCGGAGGGAAAACGCACCACCTGGGCATTGATCTCGATCTGGCGCGGCAGCGCCGGCAAGGTGCCAAGGGGACCGGCGGCGAGCCAGCCGGCCCGGGCACCGGCATCGCTGGCCGCGGCCGGAGCAACGAAACGGTCGATCAGCGCGGCGCAGCCGCCCTCGATCGGCCGCGGCAGGTCGTAGACCGCATTGACCGATATCGGCATGCGCGACGCATAGGTGCGGCCCTCGCGAGTGAAACGATAGGCCAGACGATAGACCAGCCGCACTTCGCCGCATCCGGTCGCGGCGGCATCGGGCAGGAAATCCCGCCGGTCGAACCGCGTGACGAGGCCGACGAGACGAAACCGGGCGGCGGGAGACGACAGCCATGCCGTTTCGAAGACGCGGCCGACATTGTCGTCGGTGATCTCGAGCAGGCGGCGGCCGCTCGCCTCGATCTCGCGGCGCAGCTCGCCGACGTCGCGGGTGAGCGTCGCGGCGAGATGCCGATAGGCCGCGCTGTCGCGATCCAGCTCTGCATTGGAGGCCTCGGCGGCCGCCCCGATCATCCGGCCGAAGCCGTAGCCACCGGTCTCCAGTACCCGCAAGGTCGCGTTGTCGGTGACCGCCAGCAGCGGTTGGCCGGGCTCGAAGGCCCGCGCCGCGCCGCCGGCAAGCCCGAACAGGACGAGCGCGGCGACAACAAGGCCTCGACGCGGCCACCGCGACGGGGCATGACAACCGTATGAGCACATCCGTCGAATCCGATCTCGAAGCCGCCATCCTGAGGCTCGCTGCCGCCAGGGGCACCGGCAAGTCCATTTCGCCCGAAGATGCAGCCAAGGATGTTGCAGCCTCGCGCGACCTGGACTGGCATACATTGCTGCAGCCGGTGCGGCGCACGGCGATCCGCCTTGCCCGCGAAGGCCGGCTCGTCATCCTGCGCAAGGGCAAGCCGGCGGATCCCGACGACTTCAAGGGTGTCTATCGGCTGACCTTGCCCATGCCGGAATGATCGCGCCGGGATCCGGCCACGGCGGCAGGAGCCGGACCGCGATCAGCGGGCGCCGGCCTCGCCGGCCGCATCGATCCTGGTTCCAATCGACAGCTTGCCCGCGAGCGCCCGGCAGGCCTCGTCCAGCGCCGCGAGATGCTGCGGCAGCCGGTCGCCCATGATGCGCTGAAGCGGCCCGGTCATGCCGACGGCATAGAGGATGAGCCCGTCATTCTGGCGCACCGGCGCGGCGATGGCGGCAAGACCCTCGTCGATCTCGCCGATGCAGGTGGCGTAGCCCTGCGCGCGGACGCGCCCGAACTCCTCCCGGATCCAGGCTTCGTCGCTGCGGGTGTTGACCGTGAGCTTGGGCAGCTCGGCGGCGAGCGCCTCGCGGATCAGCGCCTCGTCCTGATAGGCGATGATCGCCTTGCCGGTCGCTGCCGCATGGGGGGGCATCTCGATGCCTGGCTGGACGTAGCTGCGCCAGCGCACCTCGGGCGCCTGCGACACCGCGACCAGCACCCGGCTGCCGACGAGCTTGGTGAGATAGCAGGCTTCGCCCGATTGCTCGGCAAGCGCCGCGAGCGTCGGGCGCACGAGCGTCTCCAGCCATCCCTCGCCCGCCGTCGCATGCAGGATGCGCGCAAGCCGCGGCCCGATCGCATAGGCCCGCCCGCCCTGCCCGCCGCTGGCGAGCTCGGCTTTCACCAGCCCCTTCAGCAGCCGGTGCGCCGTCGTCTTCGGCAGATCCGAAAGCTCCGCGACATCGGCCAGCGCAAGCCGGCCAGGGAACGCCGCGATCAGTTCCAGCAGCCGGAAATAGCGCTCCAGCGGGCTGTCCGCCTCAGTCTGGTCGGCCACGCCTCGTCCTCCCTCGTCCCAAACCGGTTGACAGGCGCCGGACGCGCTTTTACGGTCATATCGATTTACGGTACATTATTCCGAAAATCGGAACGAGTCAAGCCATCTGTGTGACGATCTTCCGGCCGACCGATGCCGGCGGATCGGCTCAACACGAACAGAGGGGGATGGAAGAATGACCATGACCAGGCAGCAGTTTCTGCGACTTGCGCTGGCGGCGGGCGTCGCGCCGGCGGGCGCGGCCGCCGCGCTTGCCCAGCAGGGCGACATTCTGGTGGGGGCGACGGTGCCGATCACCGGGCCGCTGTCGCTGACCGGCAAGCAGTATCACAACGCCCTTCAGCTCGCGGAACGGGACATCAATGCCGGCGGCGGCATCAACGGCCGCAAGATCAAGATCATGTTCGAGGACACCCAGGCCTCGAACAGCACCGCGGTCAACGCGTTCATGAAGCTCGCGCAGGAGACCAAGCCCTCGTTCTATTTCCTGTCGAGCTATTCGACCCAGAACCTCGCGGTCTCGCCGGAGCTGAAGAAGGTCGGCGTGCCCGCCATGTATGCCGGCGGCGCCGACGTGGTCGCCGAGGGCGGCAATGAATGGCTGTTCCGCGTGCGCCCGGCGGACGCGGTCTCGGCCCGCGGCATGGTGGAGGCCGCCAAGCTGCTCAATGCCAAGAAGCCGGGCATCATCTTCATCCAGAACGATTTCGGCCAGGGCGGCGCCCAGGTCGCCGCCCGGCAGTTCGAGGCTGCCGGCACGCCGGTCGTCGGCATGGAAGCCTATGGCCAGAACGACAAGGATTTCTCGGCGCAGATGATCAGCCTGCGCGGCAAGGGCGCCGACGTCATCCTCCTGTTCAACTATCCGCAGGACGGCGCGCTGCTGCTCCGGCAGGCCAAGATGCTGGGCCTGAAGATGCCGCTGGTGACCTCGTCCGCGGCGCTGGTTCCGGCCGCCCTGCAGCTGATCGCCCCGGCCGACCTCGAAAACGTCTGGGGCGTGGTCGACACCTATATGGATCCGAGCGTCGGCGAGCGCATGAAGGACTTCGTCGAGCGCTACAAGAAGGCTTTCGGCATCGATCCCGACCCCTATGGCCTCGCCTATTACGACGGCGCCCTGATCATGGCCGAAGGCATGCGCAAGGTCGGGCTTGATCCGAAGGCCCTGCGCGACTGGCTCGCCAATCTCCGCGGCTGGCAGGGCATCGGCCATGTCTACAGCTATGACGCGAAAGGCAACGGCGTCAGGGATCTCGCCATCGTCAAGGCGAAGCCCGGCACCAAGCAGCTCGAACTGGTGAAGACGATCCAGCTCGACTGACGCAAGGCCGCGCCGCGCGCGCAGCCAGCCTTCCTGCCCTTTCCGGCCTGTCGCCGCGGGTCCGCCCGCGGCCGACGAGGTCGTTCGAGATCACGAGCGGAGCATGGCCGACTTCATCCAACTCTTCGTCAACGGGCTGGCCCTCGGCAGCGTCTACGCGCTCGCGGCGATCGGCTTCGTCATCGTCTATTCCGCAACCGGCGTCGTGAACTTCGCCGCCGGCCAGTTCGTGATGTTCGGGACCTTCGCGGGCGTCGCCATGCTGGCCAATGCCGGCCTGCCGTGGCCGGTCGGCTACGCCGCCGCCCTTCTCGCCATGGCCGCCTTCGGTGCCCTGTTCTTCATCACCGTCTACCTGCCGCTGCGGGCAAGCCCCGTCGTCACCGTGATCATCGGCACGGTCGCGGTCGGCATCGTCATGCAGAACGCGGCGCTGCTCGGCTTCGGCTCCTGGCCCTTCCGCCTGGCCTCGCCCCTCGACGGCATGACCATCGACATTGCCGGCGCGACCATCACCGCCCATGCCGCGATGGTCGTGATTGTCACCGCGCTGCTCGTCGGGCTGATCTGGCTGCTGTTCTACCGTACCGCGCTCGGCATCGGCATGCGCGCCGTCGCGCAGGACGTCGAGGCTGCGCGGCTCATGGGCCTCAACGTCAACCTCCTGCTCGCCCTGTCCTGGGTCCTCGCCGCCGTGCTCGCCGGCATTGCCGGGCTCCTGCTCGGGCCGATGTGGTTCGCCGACGTCAATATGGGCGATCCGATCGCGCTCAAGGCCTTTGCGGCGACCATCATCGGCGGCTTCGGCAGCCTGCCCGGCGCGATCGCCGGCGGCCTCTTCGTCGGCCTGACCGAACTGCTCGGCGCCTCCTACCTCTCGTCGGCCTACAAGGATCTGATCGCCTTCGTCGTGATGGTCCTGTTCCTGCTGGTGCGCCCGCAAGGCGTGTTCGGCGAACGCATCCAGGACAGGGGCTGACCATGCGCCGCTACGATGGTCTCCTCGCCGCCGCCGCGATCCTCGCGCTCGGCGCCGCCCTCTCCCTGGTGCTCGCCGACTACCGGCTGCGGCTCCTCAACGTTTCCGTGATTTCGGCGATCGCCGTCATCGGCTTCAATTTCGCCTTCGGCCTCGCCGGGCTGATCTCGCTCGGCCATGCCGCCTTCGTCGGCTTCGGCGCCTATGCGCTGGCGATCCTGACGACATCAGGCGGCTGGTCGCCATGGCTCGCCATGCCGGTCGCGATCCTGGTGACGACGCTTTTCGCCGGCCTGATCGGCTACCCGCTGCTGCGGCTGCGCGGGCACTATCTCGCCCTCGCGACGCTCGGCCTCAATGTCAGCTTCACCATCGTGGTGACCAACTGGATCTCCCTGACCGGCGGCACCAACGGCATTTCCGGCATTCCCGAGCTGCGCCTCGGCGGCTTCGCCTTCAACGACGAGCGGCGCTTCCTGTGGCTGGGCCTTGTCCTGCTCGCCCTCTCCGCCGCCTTCGCGATGGCGCTGCAGAAGTCGCGGCACGGACGGGCGATGATGGCGGTGCGCGACGACGAGACCGCCGCGCGCATGACCGGCATCGACGTCACCCGCGTGAAGATCACGGCGCTGTGCCTGTCGGCCGCCTTCGCCGCGCTGTCCGGCACCCTGTTCGCGACCCATGTCCGTTTCGTCGCGCCGGAGGATTTCAACTACGCCCATTCCATCGTCTATCTCGCCATGCTGATCGTCGGCGGCGAAGGCGTCGTGGCGGGCGCGATCATCGGCGCGGCGCTGCTCACCTTCCTGCCCGAATGGCTGCGCTTCCTCGGCGATGCCTATCTTGCCTTCTTCGGCCTGATGCTGCTCGCCATCCTGATCTTCCTGCCCACCGGCCTTGCCGGCCTCGCCGGGCGGCTGCGCCGGCCGGGCCGCGGCGGCGAAGCGGAGACGACGCCATGACCCTGCTCGCGGCAACCGCCATCTCCAAACGTTACGGCGGCCTGATGGCGCTGTCCGACGTCGACTTCGCTGTCGCGCCCGGCGAGTTCGTCGCGGTGATCGGCCCGAACGGCGCCGGCAAGTCGACCTTCCTCAACGTGCTGACGGGACTGACCCCGCCGAGCACAGGCACGGTGACCTTCGGCGGGCGCGACATCACCCGGGCGCCGACGCATCGCCGCATCCGGGCAGGCCTTGGCCGGACGTTCCAGCACGGCCGGCTGTTCCCGCGCCTCACCGTGCTCGAAAACGTCATGACCGGCGCCGCCATCCGCGGCGGCCGCAGCGAGAGCCAGCTACGCGCGGCCTCGCTCGCCGCGCTCGACCGGATGGGGCTGGCACCGGAGGCGGATCGCGCCATCGGCTCGCTCTCCTACGGCCAGCGCCGCATGGTGGAGCTCTGCCGGGCGCTGGCCTGCGAGCCGCGCATGCTGCTGCTCGACGAACCCGCCGCGGGGCTCAATTCCGGCGAGGTCGAGCAGCTGATGGCGCGGCTGACGGCCCTGCGCGCCGAGCACGAGCTCGCCGTCGTGCTCATCGAGCACAATATGGGCATGGTCATGCGGCTCGCCGAACGCATCCTCGTGCTCAATTTCGGCTCGCCCATCGCCGAGGGCACGCCGGCCGAAGTGCAATCCGATCCTGCCGTGCTCTCGGCCTATCTTGGGGAGGGCTACGGCCATGCTCGCGACTGACAGGCTCGTCGTCGCCTATGGCGGCAATGTCGCGCTCCACGGCGTCTCGCTCAGGGTCGGCGCGGGCGAGACGGTGGCGCTGATCGGCGCCAACGGTGCCGGCAAGACCACCCTGCTGCGCGCCGTCTCGGGCCTGAACGCGGTCCGCTCCGGCTCGATCGATTTCGACGGCCGCCCGCTCGGCTCCCTCGCCAGCGAAAAACGCGTCCGGCTCGGCATCGCCCAGGCGCCGGAGGGGCGGCGGATCTTCCCGGGCCTGACCGTCGAGGAGAACCTCGTCCTCGGCACCACGTCCTGGCGTCGCTGGGGCCAGTCGGCGGCCGATGATCTCGCCCGCATCTTCGACCTGTTTCCGCGGCTGAAGGAGCGACGCGACCAGCTCGGCTGGTCGCTCTCGGGCGGCGAGCAGCAGATGCTGGCGATCGGCCGTGCGCTGATGGCCCGCCCGCGGCTCCTGCTGCTCGACGAACCCTCCCTCGGCCTCGCCCCCCGGCTCGCCGAGGAGGTCTACGAGCGCATCAGGGAGATCGCCGCGGCGGGGCTGACCATTCTCGTCGTCGAGCAGAACACGGTGCTGGCGCTGGCGGTCGCCGACCGCGGCTACGTGCTGGAGAACGGCCGCATCGTGCTCGAAGGCGCCGCCGACCAGTTGAAACAGGATGCCCGCGTCCGCGAAGCCTATCTCGGCCGCTAGCGGAAACCTCTGAAGGAGACGAGCGATGACCGATCAAGTCCCAGCCTCCCGCTCGCGAGAGCTCTATGAGCGGGCACGCACGAGCCTGCCGGGCGGCAATACCCGCACCACCGTCTACATGAAGCCGCATCCACTCTATGCGGCGCGCGGCGAAGGCTGCCGTGTCATCGATGTCGACGGCGTGTCGCGCATCGACTGCATCAACAATTTCACCGCGCTGATCCACGGCCATGCGCATCCGACGCTGATCGCGGCGGCGACGCGACAGATCGCGCTCGGCACCGCCTTCGGCATGCCGACGGAATCGGAGATCCTGCTCGCCGAACTGATCGCCGCGCGGCTGGCGAGCGTCGACCATGTCCGCTTCTGCAATTCCGGCTCGGAGGCGGTCATGATGGCGCTGAAGGCCGCACGCGCCCATACCGGGCGGCCGAAGATCGCCAAATGCGAGGGCGCCTATCACGGCTCCTACGACTATGCCGAAGTCAGTCTCGACCCCTCGCCCGCCGACTGGGGCAAGAACGCGCCGGTTTCCGTCGCCTATGCCCGCGGCACGCCGGCCAATGTCCTCGCCGACACGCTGACCATCCCGTTCAACGACATCGACGCGGCGGTCAGCCTGATCCGCGAGCACGGCTCCGAGCTCGCCTGCATCCTGGTCGACCCGATGCCCAACCGCGCCGGCCTCGTCCCCGCCGACAAGGCCTATCTCGAAGCCCTGCGCCAGGTCTCGCGCGAGGTCGGCGCCCTGCTGATCTTCGACGAGGTCATCACCTTCCGGCTCGGCTTCAACGGCGCCCAGGGCCACTGGGGCATCGCGCCCGATCTGACGACGCTGGGCAAGATCATCGGCGGCGGCTTCCCGGTCGGCGCAGTCGCCGGCGCCGCCGAGTTCATGGCGGTGTTCGACCCGACCGACGGCAAGCCGGCGCTGCCGCACGGCGGCACCTTCTCGGCCAATCCGGTGACGATGACCGCCGGCCTCGCCGCCATGGAACTGCTCGACGAAGCGGCTTTCGCGCGGCTCGACGCGATCGGCGACCGGCTCCGCGCCGGCACCAACGAGGCCTTCGCCCGCCACGGCGTGCCGGGGCGCGCGATCGGCATGGGGTCGCTCGCCAAGATCCACTTCACCGACAGGCCGGTCAGGGACTATCGCAGCGCCTATGCGGGATCGGAGGAGACGGCCCGGATGGCGCGCTTCAACCGCGGCCTCATGGATCGCGGCGTGCTGGCCGCGGGCTATGGCCTGATCGCCCTGTCGACGCCGATGACCGACGCCGACATCGAGACCGTCGTCGCGGCGATCTCGGAATCGGTCGTGGACATCGCCGCCATGTAGCCGATCCACACCACCGTCAAGCGAACCCATCGCAGCCGGCATCCGGTGGCGCGCGAGCGCCGCCCCGGCCGCCTGCATCCGAATGGAAGGCCTCACCCATGTCGACCACGGTCGATCCCATTACCCGCTCCGTCGTGCAGCACAGGCTCTCCTCCATCGTGGCGGAGATGGGCGAAGCCATGCTGCGCACCTCCTATTCGCAGATCCTGAATTCGAGCCGGGACTTCTCGATCGGGATCTGCGACACGCGCTCGCGCCTGATCGCCCAGGCGGACCACATCCCCGTCCATGTCGGCGCCCTGCCCTGGGCGACGCGCGCCATCGAGGCGCGCTTCGAGGATGTCGCGCCGGGCGACGTGTTCCTGCTCAACGATCCCTATCACGGCGGCAGCCACCTGCCCGATCTCACCGCCTTCGTGCCGGTCTTCGCCGAGGGTCGGCGCATGCTCTGGACGATCGTGCGCGCGCACCAGAGCGACATCGGCGGCGCCACCCACGGCGGCTACAATCCCGAAGCCCGCGAGATCTGGCAGGAGGGCCTGCGCGTGCCGCCCCTACGCCTCTACGAGGCCGGCCGGCTGCGCGACGACCTCCTGGACATGCTGGCGCTCAACGTGCGCAATGGCCGCGATTTCCGTGGCGACCTGGCAGCCATGGTCGGCGCCGCCAATCTCGGCCGCCGCCGGCTCGACCGGCTGTTCGCCGAGTTCGGCCTGGCCATGGTCGAGGCGGCCATGGAGGGCATTCTCGATGCTGCCGAGCTGCAGGCGCGCAAGGTCGTCGCCGGCTGGAAGGACGGCGTCTACCATGGCGAGGCCTTTCTCGACGACGACGGCCGCGGCCGGCAGGACCTGCGGATCGCCGCCAAGGTCACCAAGCGGGGCAGCGACATCGAGGTCGATCTCAGTGCCTCCGATCCGCAGACCGACAGCTTCGTCAACTCCTCGCATGCTAATACCCAGGCCGCGGTCGCCATGGCCTTCGCCTATCTGATCGATCCGGAGACGCCGAAGAACGACGGCGCGCTCCGCCCGCTCACCGTCGTTGCCCGGCAGGGCACCATCGTCTGGGCCGATCCCGACCGGCCGGTGACCATGTGCACGAGCCATCCCTCCAACGAGATCGTCGAAGCCGTGGTCAAGGCGCTCGCCGACTGCTGTCCCGACCGGGCCATGGCCGGGTGGAGCCGCCGCTTCCGCGTCGCCATCCAGGGCGAGGATCCGCGCAGCGGCCGCAGCTTCATCTGGCACATGTTCCAGGCAAGGCCCGGCGGCGGCGCCTCGCCCGGCGGCGACGGCTGGTCCTCGATCGGCGAGTGGCACACAGTCGGCGGCATCAAGTTCGGCTCGCTCGAAGTGGCCGAAGTGCGCTTCCCGCTGCACTTCCGGCACCACGAGTTCCGGGCCGATTCCGGCGGCCGCGGCCGGCACCGGGGCGGGCTCGGCGTCGCGCTCGACCTTGCGCTCGAAATCGGCCGCCCGGCGCTCGCCAATACCGCCGGAGACGGCATCCGGCACGGCGCCTGCGGGTTGCAGGGCGGCGAGGACGGCGCGCCGCACAGCATCCGGCTCCTGTCGGACGGCAAGCCGCCGCGCGCCCTGAAGACCAAGGAGGTCGGCATCGTCCTCGCCCCAGGCGATGTCCTGGAGATCCGCTCCGCCGGCGGTGGCGGCTGGGGGCCGGCCGGCGAACGCGCGGCCGCGGCGCTGGCGCGCGACCGCGCCCAGGGGCTGATCACCGACACCCGGAAGGACATCTGACCATGTACACGATCGGCATCGATGTCGGCGGCACCTTCACCGATCTGGTCGCGGTCGGACCGGACCGCGTCGCCGTCTTCGCAAAATCGCCCTCGACGCCCGAGGACCAGTCGCTCGGAGTGATGACTGGGCTCGAGGATCTCGCCGGCAAGCTCGGCCTCACGCGCGCCGGCCTGCTGGCCAACGCGACACGCCTGGTGCACGGCACGACGGTCGCCACCAATGCGCTCCTGGAGCGCAAGGGCGCGAAGGTCGCCCTGCTCACGACCGAGGGCCATCGCGACATCCTGGAAATGCGCGAGGGCCTGAAAGGCAATCGTTACGACCTGCGCACGCCCCCGCCCGAGCCGCTGGTCCCGCGCGAGCGGCGCTTCGGCGTCCGCGAGCGGCTCGGCCCCGACGGGGCGGTGCGCATTCCGCTCGACGAGGCATCGCTCGACGCCGCCATCGAAGCCGTCCGCGCATCCGGGGCGACCTCGGTGGCGGTCTGCTACCTGCACGCCTATCGCAATCCCGCGCACGAGATCGCGACCGTCGAGCGCCTGCGCCGCGCGCTGCCGGACATCTATGTCTCGCGGTCGAGCGACGTCTGGCCGCAGATCAAGGAGTTCGAGCGCGTCTCGACGACGGTCGTCAACAGCTATGTCGGCCCGGCGGTCCAGCGCTATCTCGGCAATCTCGAACGCCGGCTCGCCGAGGCGGGCTTTGCCGGCAGCCTGTTCATCATCCTCTCGCATGGCGGCATGGCTCCGGTCGAGGAAGCCTCGCGCCTCGCCGCCGGGACGGTGCTCTCCGGTCCCGCCGGCGGCATTTCCGGCTGCCGGCGCTGCGCCGAGCTGCTGGGTGTCGCCGACCTGATCCCCTTCGACATGGGCGGCACGAGCACGGACATTTCCCTGGTCGTCGACGGCCGCGCGGCGCTGACCGCCGATGCCGGCCTCGCCGGCGAGCGCATCGCGCTGCGCAGCCTCGATATTGCCAGCATCGCGGCCGGCGGCGGTTCGATCGCCTCGGTCGATGCCGGCGGCGCTCTTCATGTCGGCCCGGCGAGCGCCGGCTCCCAGCCCGGGCCCGCCTGCTACGGCCATGGCGGGACGGCGGCGACCGTCACCGACGCCAATGTCGTGCTCGGCTATCTCGGTGCCGAGACCTTCATGGGCGGCCGCCGGCGCCTCGACAGGGCGGCCGCAGAAGCGGCGGTCGGCCGGATCGGCGCGGCGCTGGGCGTCGGCCTCCAACAGGCCGCGGCCGGCATCTATCGCATGGTCAATCTCGGCATGGCCGACGGCATCCGGCTCATGACCTTGCGCCGCGGCGTCGATCCGCGCCGCTTTGCCATGGTCAGCTTCGGCGGCGCCGCCGGCCTGCATGCGGTCGAGGTCGCCAGGGAGCTGGAGATCCCGCGCGTCATCGTGCCGGTCGCCGCCTCGGTCCTGTCCGCCTGGGGCATGCTGGCGAGCGACCTCCGCTACGAGGTCGGCCGGACCAGCATCGGCACCGGCCGGGTCGGCGCCGAGGCGATCCGTTCGGTCATGGCCGAGCTCGAGGCCGCCGCGCTCGCCCGGATGACAGCCTGGTTCGACGGCCCGGTCAGGATCGAGCGCTCGGCCGAGATGCGCTACGGCGAGCAGATCTTCGAGATCGACGTCGACCTCGACGGCATCGCGCTCGAGGCGCCCGACCTGACCGACCAGATCGACCAGCGCTTCCATCGCCGCCACGAGGAACTCTACACCTATGCCTCGCCCGACCAGGAGGTGGTCTTTGTCAACGCCCGGGTCTCGGCCGTCGGCGACGTGCCGCGAATCGGCGAGAGCGCGGTGGCTGCGGAGCCGGACGGCCCGGCGCAGGCCAGGGCGACGCGCACCGTCTTCCTCGACGGCCCGAAGGAGATCCCGGTCTACGATTTCGGCAGCCTCATGCCGAACCATCGGATCTGCGGGCCGGCTCTCGTCGAATCCGAGACGACCACCATCCTGGTCGGACCGGCCGATACGCTGACGGTCAATGCCCTGGGCTGGCTCGACATCGCGATCGGCCGCCCGTGAGACCGGGCCGGCACGCCTCGGCCGCACCTCACGGCCGGGGCAGCAGCGCGTCGGTGCGTCCGGTGAGCCGGTAGGCCACGAGGCCGATCCACTCGCGCGCCATGCGGTCGACGAGGTCGAGCCCCCGGCTGGCCGGCAGCATCGGCAGGACCAGCTCGCTCGCGCTGCCGCGCGTCTCGTAGTCGACGGGATAAGGCGTGACGTCGAAGCCGGCGACGCGGAAAATGCCGACCGACCGGGGCATGTGCCAGGCCGAGGTGATCATCACCCAGCGCTCGCCCGGCTTCGGCTGCAGCAGGCGGCGGCTGAAGACGGCGTTTTCCCAGGTGTTGCGGCTTTCCCGCTCGATGACGATGCGCTCGGGCGCGACGCCCAGCTCGACGAACAGCTTGCGCGCCGCTTCCGCCTCGTCGAGCCCGTCGCGCAGGAACACGGCATTGGCCCCGCCGGTGAACACCAGCCGCGCCTGCGGATAGCGGCGGGCAAGCGCCACCGCCTCGGTGATCCGGCCGGGCGCCGCGGTGATCGTCACCTGGCCGCGGCGCGCCGCCGTGGTCGTCTGGTCGATGGAGCCGCCGAGGACGATGATGCCCGTCGGCGCGGGCATGTCCTGCGTCAGCTGCGGAAAGCGGTTCTCGAGCGGGCGGGCGAGCCAGATGCCGAGCGGCACCGGCCCGGCGATGACGAGGCCGACCGCCGCCGCGGCGACCATGCGGCGGCCGGCGCGGGCAAAACGCGTCGCCTGCGCCAGCACACCGAGAACGACGAGGCCGATGAGCACGTTGGACGGCGTCACCAGCCACCAGAGGATCTTGGACGCGTAGAAGAACATGGCCTCGCCGCGCCGCCCTACGCCAGGATCTTCGAACCAGCCGCCGGCCTCACGCGGTTTTCTCGAACAGCTCCCGCCCGATCAGCATGCGCCGGATCTCGCTGGTGCCGGCCCCGATCTCGTAGAGCTTGGCATCGCGCAAGAGCCGCCCGGTCGGGTAGTCGTTGATATAGCCGTTGCCGCCGAGCAGCTGGATCGCATCGAGCGCCATCTTGGTGGCGTTCTCGGCCGCGTAGAGAATGGCGCCGGCCGCGTCCTCGCGTGTCGTCTGGCCGCGGTCGCAGGCCTTGGCGACGGCGTAGACATAGGCGCGCGTCGCGTTCATCGACACGTACATGTCGGCGACCTTGCCCTGGACGAGCTGGAACTCGCCGATCGATTTGCCGAACTGCTTGCGCTCGTGGATATAGGGCATGACCACGTCCATGCAGGCCTGCATGATGCCGATCGGCCCGGCCGAGAGGACGGCGCGCTCATAGTCGAGCCCCGACATCAGCACATTGACGCCGCGCCCGATCGCGCCGAGCACGTTCTCCTCCGGCACCTCGCAGTCCTGGAAGACGAGCTCGCCGGTATGCGAGCCGCGCATGCCGAGCTTGTCGAGCTTCTGGGCGCAGGAAAAGCCCTTGAAGCCCTTCTCGATGAGGAAGGCGGTCATGCCCCGCGGGCCGGCATCCGGATCGGTCTTGGCGTAGACCACCAGGACGTCGGCGTCCGGGCCGTTGGTGATCCACATCTTGGTGCCGTTGAGGATGTAGCGGTCGCCCTTCTTGTCGGCCCGCAGGCGCATCGACACGACGTCCGAGCCGGCGCCCGGCTCCGACATGGCGAGCGCGCCGACATGGTCGCCCGACATCAGCTTCGGCAGGTAGCGCCGGCGCTGCTCGTCATTGCCGTTCTTGCGGATCTGGTTGACGCAGAGATTGGAATGGGCGCCGTAGGACAGGCCGACCGAGGCCGAGGCGCGCGAGATCTCCTCCATGGCGATGCAGTGCTCGAGATAGCCGAGCCCGGTGCCGCCATATTCCTCCTCGACCGTCATGCCGAGCAGACCGAGGTCGCCGAACTTCTTCCACAGGTCCATCGGGAACTGGTCGGTCCTGTCGATCTCGGCCGCGCGCGGCGCAATCTCGGCGCGGGCGAAGTTCGCCACCGTGTCGCGCAGCATGTCGGCCGTTTCGCCGAGGTCGAAGTCGAAGGGGCGCGGCGCGTTCGGCAACATGGGAGTCCTCCCTGAAAGACAAGCTTTGCCCGCCGTTATAGAAGTCCCCTCGGCGCGTGTCATGATCGGCCGTGCGGCCGGGGGCCTTATGGAGCGAATGGCGTGAGTGACCAGCGATCGACGGCCTTTTTCGCCCGGCCGAGCCGGTTCCCCTGGCCCTCCGCGATCTTCGTCGGCTGCCTGGCGCTCGGCTGGGGGCTGACCGCGCTCCTGCCCGCCCATGACGGGCTCGTCGAGCTGCTGCGCATCAAGGGATCGTTATGCCTGGCGGCAGGTCTCGGCCTTGCCATCTGGGCCCATGCGACGCTCGCACGCGCGGGCACCACCACCCTGCCCCACCAGGCCGCGACCCGCCTCGTCACGTGGGGCCCGTTCCGCTTCAGCCGCAACCCGACCTATATCGGCCAGATGCTGATCATTGCCGGCTTCGGCGCGCTCCAGGCCTCGCCCTGGTACATCGTGGCCTCGGTGATCTATCTGATGCTGATCACGCGCTTTGCCATCAAGCCCGAGGAGGCGCATCTGTCCGAGCGCTTCGGTCTCGAATGGGAGGCCTATCGCATGGAGGTCAGGCGCTGGCTCTGAAGCATCGGCGAGAATTTGTGGCCCCGCTCGCAGTGCGTGCGGCGCCCTGCAGCAAGCGCTGTCGTGGTCCGAGCCTCGCCGCGCTCGGATCTTTTCATGACGATTGGAGCGTGCTGCAGCAATTGCAGCGCCTCATGAGCGTCGTTTCCGGCATCGAACCCCGGCCGACGCTCGTGCAGGCCGGCTGCGCGCGAAGCGGTCAGGCGCCTAGGACCGCGGCCTGGGCACCGGCAGCGGTGCGGCAATGGCCGGCGTATCGGCCGGCGGCACCGCCGCCGGGGGCACCGAGGGGCTGACGGTCGCCGAGGTCACCTGCCCGGCTTCGAGGGTCGCCGGCTGGCCGGCCGCGGCCGCGAGGACCGGAGCGGCCTGATGCGTTCCGCGCGGATCGGCCGCGGGCTGGGGCGCCGGCGCCGGGCTGGCATCGGCGACCGCCGTGCCATGGTGCCGGAAACCGGTCTGGGCGAGCCGCTGCCACTGCGCGCGTGAGCCGGCGAAGACATTGCGGTCGACATTGCCGTTTACGCCGCCGACACGGCCGGTGGCGGTGATCTGCCAGAAGGCCCAGCGCCGGCCGGGATAGCGCTCATGGGGCAGCGCCCTGACCGAGCGCACCCAGAACGGATACTGGGCGAACTCGCCGCCCGCCAGCACCTCGCGATGGAAGGTGATGTCGGCATAGATGATCGGCCGCTTGCCGTAATGGCGCTCCATCGCGTGGAGGAATTCGCGCATCTTGTGGCGGGCCGATTCCACCGAAATCCGGCGCGGACAGGTCGGCGAATGGAAATTCCATTCGACATCGAGCACCGGCGGCAGCGCTTCGGGGTCGACGGGCACGTGGCGCTGGAACCAGGCGATCTGGTCCGCCATCGAGCCGCACCAATAGGTGAAATGATAGGCGCCGCGCGCAACGCCCGCGCGCCGCGCGCCCTCCCAGTTCTCGCGGAACCGGTCGTCCAGGCGGTCGGCGCCCTCGGTCGCCTTGATGAAGGCGAAGGTGACGCCGGAGGCGCGTACGGCCTGCCAGTCGATCGTCCCCTGCCATTTCGACACGTCGATCCCATGCACTTCGTGCGCCGAATGGCCCGACGTGTGCACCAGCGTTGGAAACGGATGGTCGCCGCTCGGCTCGCCGACTGCGGTCGGGCCCACGGGAACGCTGCCGCACCCCGCAAGCGCGAGGCCGGCAACGAGGAGCGCAATGCGGGAGGACGAGCGAGCGAGCATGGGCCTCTAGCGCATGGCCACAAATCGTGGCCGAAAAAAGGGATCGTGGCCGAAACCGGGCCGACAGCGGACGCCGACTATGCTTTACGACCCGTTTCCATTTCGTAACGGGCTTTCGTTTCCGCATTGGGCGGGTAGAGGCCCGGCAGCGGCACGCCCTTCTCGACCTGGCTCATGATCCATCCTTCCAGGTGCTCCTGATCGGTCGCGGCCTTGGCCACCGCCTCGACGAGGTCCTGCGGGATCAGCACCGCGCCGTCGCCGTCGACCACGATGACGTCGTTCGGGAATACCGCGACGCCCCCGCAGCCGATCGGCTCCTGCCAGTTGACGAAGGTGAGCGCGGCGACCGAGGCCGGAGCGGCCGCGCCGGAGCACCAGACCGGCAGCTGGGATGCATCGACGCCGGCGGCATCGCGCACCACGCCGTCGGTGACGAGCGCCGTGACGCCGCGCTTGTGCATGCGCGCGCACAGGATGTCGCCGAAAATGCCGGCTTCGTGCACGCCCATGGCGTCGACCACGGCAATGACCCCCTCCGGCATGGCCTCGATGGCCGCCCGCGTCGAGCGTGGCGAGGCCCAGCTTTCCGGCGTCGCCAGATCCTCGCGCGCCGGCACGAAGCGCAGCGTGAAGGCCCGGCCGACCAGGCGGCGGTCGGCATTGCTGAACGGCATCGGCCCGTTCATCCAGGTCTTGCGCAGACCTTTCTTCAGCAGGACCGTGGTCAGGGTCGCGGTGGTGGCGGCTTCCAGGGCGGCCTTGATGGCGGGATCGAGCGGCAGGACGTCGGTCATCGGAGTTCGGGGCTTTCGGCAACAGGCCAGGGATCGGCCGATGGCCCGCGAAACTGCCTGAAGCGCGGCCGGCTGTCGAGCATCCTTGCTTCAGCAGTCGCCGATACGCTGGCCCCGCATCGCGACGGTCCGGCTGCCGGGGCGGCCGATGCCGGTGACGAAGGTGCCCTCGTAGCTGGTGCCGCGATAGCTCATGGTGGAGCGCGCCGGCTGACCCTGACAGACCATCTCGATGGTGACGACCGGCCCGGCGACCAGGACCTCGCTGACCTGGCAGGACTGCGCCGCGCCCTCGGTCTGCGCCGCCTCGGCGATCTCGTCCTGGCTGCCATTGGCCGCCCGCGCCGCGGCAGCGTCGATGCAGCTGGTGACGGGCGTGCCGAGCGCCTGGCCATTGACGCCGGTCGCGATCGCCCAGCGGCCGGGCTGCATCCGCTCGACCGCCCGCGGGGCGTTCCGCCCGATCAGAAGCATGCCTGTCACTGCGGCGAGCAGCACGGCCAGGCCGGCGCCGCCGAAGACCAAAAGGCGCGTCCTGAATGGCTTGTCCGGCTCCGAAATCAGCTGCCCCCTTTCCCTCTGGCCCTGCCTGCCATTCGAAGGAAACGAAATTGCGGCAGCGGTCGAATCGGCGGGATGATAGCCGGATCGCACCGTCAGGCGCCAAGGCCGCAGCCGCCGCACGGGCCCTTGCGGCTCAGGCGGCGGCCCGCGCCGGCTCCGGTGCGAGGCCATGGACCCGGGCGAATTCGGCCACCGGCACCGGCCGTCCGAACAGATAGCCCTGCATTTCGTGACAGCCGGCCGCCCTGAGGAAGCGGGCATGGGCATCGGTCTCGATGCCCTCGGCGATGACCTTGAGGCCGAGGGCGCGGCCGAGATTGATCACGCAATGCAGGATGGTGGCGGCCTCGGCCCCCTTGTCGAGATCGAGGACGAAGCTGCGGTCGACCTTCAGCTTGTCGATCGGGAACTTGCGCAGATAGGAGAGCGAGGAGAAGCCCGTGCCGAAATCGTCGAGCGCGATCTGGACGCCGAGGCCGCGCAGGCTGCGCAGCGCCGCAAGCGCCTTGTCGGGATCGTCGATCATGATGTTCTCGGTGATTTCGAGCACCAGCCGGCGGGGATCGAGGCCGGTCTCGCCGAGCACCGCCCTCACCTGGTCGGGAAAGTCCGGCCGGCGCATCTGCACGGGCGACACGTTGACGGCGACGAACAGGCCAGGCCAGAGCGCCGCGGCCCGGCAGGCACGCTGCAGCACGATCTGGCCGAGCTGGTGGATGAGCCCGGTTTCCTCAGCGAGGCGGATGAACTCGCCAGGCATGATCGCGCCGCGATAGGAATGGTTCCAGCGGGCCAGCGCCTCCATGCCGAGCAGCCGCGTGCCGTCGGCGGTGAGGATCGGCTGCAAGTGCACGTCGATCTCGCCGGTCAGCACCGCGCCGCGCAATTCGCGCTCGAAGAACCGGCGCTGTGCCACGTCGCGGCCCATCTCGGCATCGTAGGCGACGGCGAGGCCGCGGCCCTGCTCCTTCGCCGCATAGAGCGCCCGGTCGGCGCGGCGCATCAGCTCGTCGCGGTCGCCGCCAGGCCCGTCCACCTCCAGGAAGCCGATCGATGCGCCGACATGGACGGCCTTGCCGTCGACCAGGATCGGCTGGGCGATGTCCTCGGCGATCAGCGAGCAGGCGGCGAAGACATGGCTGGCGCCGCCACCCGGCAGGATCGCCGCGAACTCGTCACCGCCGAGCCGGGCGACCTGCGCTTCCGGGCCGCATACCCGGCGCAGCCGGCGGCCGACCTCGGCCAATACGATGTCGCCGGCATGGTGGCCATGGCCGTCGTTGATCTCCTTGAAATGATCGAGATCGATCAGCACGAGCGTGAAGGCGTGACGGGCGGCCGGGCCGGCCAGCATCTGCCCGAAGGCCCGGTAGAAGGCGGCCCGGTTCGACAGGCCGGTGAGATCGTCGAGCCCGGCGGCGGCATGCGGCAGGCCGCCCTCGCCGGCCTCGGCCAGCAGCCATGCCAGGCGCGTCAGGAGGCCGAGCGCCAGCGCGCAGGCGCCGAGCGCGACAATGGCGAGGCGGCCGGCCCAGGGAATATCGGGCGCGAAGGCGAGATCGGCGAACCAGTCGGGCAGGCTGGCCGCGGCGACCAGGATCGCGACGAGCACGACAGCCAGGGTTACGCCCCAGACCTGTCGGCGCAGCGCCAGAAACGCGCCCGAAGTGATGGTCGCCGGCATGCCCCTGCCCCATGCATTGCCGTCGGCGAGCGACCCGCCGCGTCCTGCGGCCGATGGTCTCGACGGCCCCTCCTGAAAGCCTCAACGCGCAGGCTTTTCCAAGTAAAATCGGCAGGCAGGCGCGACGCTCTTACAATATGAATAACATTATATTCTTCATGGAAACGTCAGAAAACTGTCACGGAGCCGCACCGGCATAGCATGTGGCGAATGGCGCGCCGCAACGGCTGCCCCGGATTGTCGGGCAGCCGCAAGGGTTCCTGCCGGCGCCCCCTGTTCTCCCCTCGCCGTTCGGCCCGCCGTCAGATCTTGAACCACCAGGAGGCAATGGTCAGGAAGCCGAGGAAGCCGACGACGTCGGTGACCGTGGTGACGAACGGCCCCGACGATACGGCGGGGTCGGCATCGAGCTTCGACAGGCCGAGCGGGATGAGGATGCCGGCAAGCCCGCCCGCCACCAGGTTGCACACCATGGCGAGGCCGATGACGATGCCGAGATCGGCGAGCGAGAACCAGAAGCCGGCGACGACCCCGACGATCAGGGCGAAGGCCGAGCCGTTGATGAGGCCGGTCAGCGCCTCGCGGCCGATGACGCGCCAGGCATTGTGCGGGCCGAGATCATGGGTGGCGAGCGCGCGCACCGCCACCGTCATGGTCTGGGTCGCGGCATTGCCGCCCTGGCTCGCGACGATCGGCGCCAGCACGGCCAGCGCCACCATCGATTCCATCTGCTTCTCGAAGGATTTGAGCACAGAGGTCGCGATGAAGGCGGTGAGCATGTTGATGAACAGCCAGCGGAAGCGGCCCTTCGCGGTGGTCCACACGCTGTCGGAAATCTCTTCCTCGGGCTTCACGCCGCCGAGCGCCTTGATGTCGGCGTCGGCCTCCTCCTCGATGACGTCGACGATGTCGTCGACCGTGAGCACGCCGACGAGCCGGCCGGCATCGTCGACGACGGCGGCCGAGAGCAGGTTGTAGCGCTCGAACATCAGTGCCACGTCCTGCTGGTCCTCCGTCGCCTCGACGGTGCGGACCTCCTCCTCCATGATGTCGGTCACCGTGACCGGCCGCTTGGTGCGCAGGAGCCGGTCGAGGCGGATATGACCCTGCAGCCGGAAGCCGGGATCGATGACGAAGATTTCGGTGAAGTCGTCGGGCAGGTCCTCCGCCTCGCGCAGGTGGTCGATCACCTGCCCGACCGTCCAGAACGGCGGCACCGCGATGAAGTCGTCCTTCATGCGCCGGCCGGCCGAATCCTCGGGATAGTCGAGTGCCCGCTTGAGCGCGACGCGCTCGACCGGCGGCATCTTGTCGAGGATCTCGGAGCGATCCTCCTCGTCGAGATCCTGCAGCAGCGACACCGCGTCGTCGCTGTCGAGCTCGGCGATGCCTTCAGCCACCGTCTCGGCCGGCAGCTCCTCGAGGATCTCGATTCGAATCGTCTCGTCGACCTCGGTCAGCGCCGCGAAGTCGAAGTCGGTGCCGAGCAATTCGATCAGCCGGCGGCGGTCCTCGGCGTCGAGCTGGGCGATGAGATCGCCGAGGTCGGCCTCGTGTGCCTCGCCCACCATGTCCTTGAGGGCGCTGGCATCGCTTTTTGCGATGGCTTCCGCCACCGTTTCGACGATTTCGGGTCGCAACGCACCATCATCGTCGCGCCAGTCTTCGGGCAAGGTAGGCTGTGGCGTGGAATCGGCCATGGGCGCCTCGCTGAGGGCATGCCACGTCGAGCGGCGGGGGATGGCGCCTTCTTGAGCGCGCGGACGGGATTTGGCAAGGAGGCGCGAAGCCTGCATGACGATGGATGATCGCAAGGGTGGATCGGTCCACCGACGCCGCTTCCTGGCAAAGGCCGTCGCCGCCGGCGGGACGCTGGCGCTCGCCCCGGTCGCGGCGCGGGCAGCCGCCTGCCGGCCCGAGGCGCTGGGCACGGCGCGCGTGCTGAAGGTCGCAACCGCGGGCGGGCTCGAAGTCGGCCGGAAGAGCTACCCGCGCACGCTGGACCTGCGCCCGCGGGAGGTGGTGCTGACCTTCGATGACGGTCCCCTGCCCGGTCCGACCGACCAGGTCCTGGCGGCGCTGCGCCAGGAATGCGTCCGGGCGACCTTCTTCCTGGTCGGGCGGATGGCCCATGGCGCCCCGGCGCTGGCACGCCGCATCCTCGCCGAAGGGCATACCGTGGCGCATCATTCGATGACCCACCCGATGACGCTCGGTCAATTGCCGATCGAGCGCGCCAAGGCCGACATGGAAGCCGGCTTCACGGCGGTCGACCAGGCGCTCTACGGCAGCTATTCGGGCACGCCGCGCACGCCGTTCTTCCGGTTTCCGGGCTTCGGCGATTCGCCGGCGCTCAATGCCTGGCTCGCCGGCCGTGGCATCGGCATTTTCGGTTGCGATTTCTGGATCAGCGACTGGAACGAGATGACGCCGGAAGCGCAGCTCGCCCTGGCGATCCGCCGGCTCGAACAGACCAAAGGCGGCATCATCCTGATGCACGACACGCGCCATCAGACCGCCGCGATGCTGCCGGCCTTCCTGCGCGAGCTGAAGCAGCGCGACTACAAGGTCGTGCATATCGAGCCGGCATAGCGTCGGCCGGACACGATTCCCCAGCCGTCGGATGCGCGAACGGCGGCGGGCAGTTGCCTGTCCGCCGCCGCTTGGACCTCAGCGACGTTTCAGCATCAGTAGCGCGCAGCGATCGCCGTCGGGCCGGTCGAGAACAGGTAGTTCAGCGTGATCTTGCCGACATGCACGCTCGCATCCGTGCGATAGCTGAACGGCGTCGTCGTGCCCGAGGTCGTCCGGGCGAAGGGCCCGAAATAGTTGAGGTTGTATTCGGCGCCGATCGTCCAATTCGGGGAGAGTGCATATTCGACGCCGGCGCCGAGCAGGAGGCCGACGCGGGTCGTGGATGCCGAAGCATGGATCGATGCGACCGGATCCGCCTGGCGGAAGCCGAAAGTGCCGACGGCCATGCCGACCTTGCCGAACAGCAGAGCCCGATCGATGCCGAGGCCGGCCCGGACCGAAACATTGCCGAGGAAGGTGTTGGAGACGCGGAACCTGTCGGGAGCGCCCCAAACCGTCACGCTGGCAGGCGTGAGGAAATTCGAACTGGTCGTCGCGAACGAAGCCGAGCCTTCGACACCCAGCACCGCGGCCCGCGACACCTGCCAGAGATAGCCGAGCTGGATGCCTCCGAGGACCCCGCCGACCGAGCGGCTGAAGCCCTGCGCCGCGAGGGCATCGATCGGAATCGGCAGCGGGGTCGTCAGATAGGTGTATTCGGACGCCAGATGGCCGGCGCCGAGATGGCCGCCGACATAGAAGCCGTTCCAGTTGAACCCGCCGAAGGTTGTGGTCTCGGCCATCACCGCGGGCGGCCCGCCGATATCAGCCGCCGTTGCCGGCCCGGCCAATGCCAATGTCGCCAAGCCCGCCAGGGCAAAATTGCGTCTCGCAGTCACCAAACTCTCTCCCTCTCGTCGGTTTGACCCGCGTTCACGAACCGCCGGCGCAGAACGTCGAAAACTCTTCAGCCCAGCACCCGCCACGCTAGGGACGGACGGAGATCGGAACCATTCTCTGTCCGGAGGAGAGCCGTCATCGGACCGCCGCGGGGCCGTGGCGACCTCGCCCGCTCCTCGCCGCCCCGGCTTGCCGCGGTCTCGCCAAAGTCGGCAGGCCATATTCCGACGCGTCATTTTTCGGACATTGATCCGCACTGCCGCCCGTTTCCGTTCGAGATGTGACGATGGAGCGCGTTCTGGCGATGAGATTATCGGGTGCAGGCCTGTTCATGCTTCTGCTGGCAGCGGGTCCGGCAGGCGCGCAGAATCTCGACAATCTGCAAACCATGGTCAGCGCCGGCGGCAGCTGCCCGGTCTTTTCCGTGGGATCGGAGCGCTACAGCTGCAGCGGTTTCGTCTACACCAAGTTCCGGAACGGCCGGGTGTCCTTCACCTTCCCCATGGCCGATACGGCGATCTCGTTCTCCGGCGGCCGCGACAGCCAGCCGAGCCTCGACAACTATGTCCTCTTCGTCGACGCGGTCCGGATCAGCGCCGGCCGCGGCGAGGTGCGGAGCGCCCAGGCCAGCGGCCGCTGCCGGATGAACGCCTCCGACGACGGCCTGGTCGTTCATTCGCTCAGCTGCACCGCCGAAACCGACCGCCAGGAGATGCGGATCGAATTCCGCGGCGACGGCAAACCGGTGAACCGCCGCTCGTTTTGACACGGCTTCGCGCCGGACAGGGATGCCGTCATGGCCGCGCTGACCATCAAGTGTCGCAGCGTCTCCAAAACGAAAGCCGCGATGGGTTTTGCCGGCGGACGCAGCCTCGCCGTCGATCGTCCGGACGGCAAGGCCGGTGGCCAGGGCCTCGGCTTCAACGGCGGCGACGCGGCCGGTGTCGGCATGGCAGGCCGCCTGTCATCCACCGGCCCGCGCGCCGTCCGAAAAGCAGAGAGCCCCGGCAAGCCATCGCCTGCCGGGGCTCTCTCGAAAATTGGTGCGGTCGAGAGGACTCGAACCTCCACTCGGTTAAGAACTACCACCTCAAGGTAGCGCGTCTACCAGTTCCGCCACGACCGCATCGCCGGGCGAGCCCGGCGAGAGCGGCTGTCTAGCAGAGCGATTTGGCCGCCGCAAGGGGCCGCACGCTCTTCTCACAGCCCTTATTCGAACTCCATGATGACGGCGTCGACGGCCAGGCTGTCGCCGGCCTTGGCAGCGATCGACTTGACCTTGCCGTCGCGCTCGGCACGCAGCACGTTTTCCATCTTCATGGCCTCGACCACGCAGAGCGCCTCGCCGGCCTTCACCTCCTGGCCGACGCTCACCGCGATCGACTTGACGAGACCCGGCATGGGGCAGAGCAGCTTCTTGCCGGTATCGGCCGCAACCTTCACCGGCATCAGCGCGGCAAGCTCGGCCTCGCGCCGGGTATAGACATAGGCGCGGGTGGCGATGCCGCGATAGGCGATCATCAGGCCGTTCGGAATGGAGCGGACGAGCACGTTGACCGGCTTGCCGTCCACCGTACCGGTGAACACCGGCTGGCCCGGCACCCAGGAGGAAGCGATGGTGTGGCTCGCGGTCTCCCGTCCGCCGGCGCCCTCGAAGAAGCGCACGGCAATCTTCTCGCCGTCGTCGAGCACCTGCACGTCGTAGCGGCTCTCGCCCATCAGCACCACGCGGTCGCGATCGAACGAGACGCGCTGGCCCTGGCGCATCTGGCCGGAAATCCGGCGCTTGCGGGCATTGAGCATGTGGTCGATGAAGGCCGCGACCGCCGCCATGGCTTCCGCCGGCTCGCCGACCGGCTGGCGGGCGGCGAAACCTTCCGGGTATTCCTCGGCGATGAAGCCGGTCGACAGTTCGCCCGAACGCCAGCGCGGATGGTGCATCAGCGCGGCCAGGAACGGGATATTGTGCTGGATGCCGTCGATCGCGAAGGCGTCGAGCGCATCGGCCTGGGCTTCGATCGCGGCCTCGCGGGTCGGCGCCCAGGTGACGAGCTTGGCGATCATCGGGTCGTAATAGAGCGAGATCTCGCCGCCTTCGGTCACGCCGGTATCGTTGCGCACGATGGCCGCGCCGGCCTTGCCCTCGGCCGGCGGCCGGTAGGTCACCAGGCGCCCGATCGACGGCAGGAAGTTGCGATAGGGATCCTCCGCATAGATCCGGCTCTCCACGGCCCAGCCGTTGAGCTTGACGTCGGCTTGCTGGATCTGGAGCTTTTCGCCGTAGGCGACCCTGATCATCTGCTCGACGAGGTCGATGCCGGTGATCATTTCGGTCACCGGATGCTCCACCTGCAGGCGGGTGTTCATTTCCAGGAAATAGAAGGAGCGGTCCTGGCCGGCGACGAACTCGACCGTGCCGGCCGAGTCGTAGTTCACGGCCTTGGCGAGCGCCACCGCCTGCTCGCCCATGGCGCGGCGCGTCTTCTCGTCGAGCAGCGGCGACGGCGCCTCCTCGATGACCTTCTGGTTGCGCCGCTGGATCGAGCATTCGCGCTCGCCCAGATAGATGACGTTGCCGTGCTTGTCGCCCAGCACCTGGATCTCGATATGGCGCGGATTGACGATGAACTTCTCGACGAAGACGCGGTCGTCGCCGAACGAGCTCTTCGCCTCGGACTTGGCGAGGCGGAAGCCCTCCCCCGCCTCTTCGGCCGAATAGGCGATGCGCATGCCCTTGCCGCCGCCGCCGGCGGAGGCCTTGATCATGACGGGATAGCCGATCTCGTTGGAGATCCGCACCGCATGGGCCTCGTCCTCGATGACCCCGAGGAACCCGGGCACGGTCGAGACCTTGGCAGCGGCAGCCGCCTTCTTCGATTCGATCTTGTCGCCCATCGCCGCGATGGCGTGCGGGTTCGGCCCGATGAAGACGATGCCGTTGTCCTTCAGCGCCTGGGCGAAGGCCTCGCGTTCGGACAGGAAGCCGTAGCCGGGATGGACCGCCTCGGCGCCGGTCTGCTTGCAGGCGGCGATGATCTTGTCGATGACGAGATAGCTTTCCGCGGCGGCCGGCGGGCCGATATGCACCGCCTCGTCGGCCATTTCGACATGGACGGCATCGCGATCGGCATCGGAATAGACCGCGACCGTGCTGATGCCCATCTTGCGCGCCGTCTTGATCACGCGGCAGGCGATTTCGCCGCGATTGGCGATCAGGATCTTCTTGAACATTAACGGGGCCCTTGGCGGCATGCGACTGTATATGATGCCGCCTTCTAGGGCCCCAGCGCTAGTCCCGTCCACTCGGCTAATGGGATGACGCGGCCAAGGAAATCCCCGGCCGCGCCGCTTTGCCAAGGCTCAGCGCAGCGTCTTCAGCGCGCCCGCCCACTTGTGCAGTTCGTCAAGCATGGTCTGGGCGCTGGCATTGATCAGGTCGTTGGAGGCGAATTCCCGGTCCTCGTTGAGCAGGCCGGCAAAATTCGGAATCGCGATGCCTTCCGGAATCGGCATCATCTTCAGCGTGGTCAGCGTCGGCTTGGCCTGCTGCACGGCGCGGGTGCCGCCGGAAATGCCGCCATAGCTCAGGAAGCCGGCCGGCTTGTAGTTCCATTCGGCGGCAAGATAGGTCAGCGCATTGATCAGGGCCGGCGACGGCCCGTAATTGTATTCCGGCGTGACGAAGACGAAGGCATCGGCCGCCTTGACGCTCGCGCTCCACTTCTTCGTGTGCGCATGCTGGTAGTCGCCGAGCCGCGGATGCTTCGGCTCGTCGAAAATGGGCAGGTTGAAATCGGCGAGGTCGATCAGCTTGGTGTCGAACTTGCCATGCGCCTTCGCAACGCCCTCCAGCCATTTGCCGAAAATCGGCCCGGCGCGTCCGGGCCGGGTGCTGGTGATGATCACATGCAGCTCGAGGGCCATTGCAGGTCTCCTGATCGTCCTTCGTCGTCGGCGCCGGGCCTTTGCGGCCGGCGGCGAAGCCACTAAGTTCCTCTTTGTGACTGAGGCTATCTAGAGAACCGTGACGGCAGCCCGCAAGGAGGCACATGCATGGACCTGGGGCACATGGATGTAACCGTGGGCGCCGATGCCGCGGCGGGCGATTCCTGGCCGCATACGGGCAACTGCGCCGCGATGAAGGTGGTGCTCGCGCGCATCGGCGACAAATGGGCGGTTCTGGTCGTGCGCCTGCTCGGCGGCGGTCCGCTGCGCTTCAACGAGCTCAAGCACCGGATCGGCCTCGTCTCCCAGCGCATGCTGACCCTCACCCTGCGCGGCCTCGAACGCGACGGCCTGGTCTCGCGCACCGTCTTTCCGACCGTGCCGCCGCGTGTCGATTACGCCCTCACCCCGCTCGGCCGCTCCCTGCTCGGGCCGATCCGGGCGCTCAGCGACTGGGCCTATGCCTATCATGACGAAATCGTCGCCGCGCGCGAGCGCTTCGACGCGACCGGCAAGACGGGGTGACGGCAAAGGGCGAATGGAATGTTTTAGGCAGCGATCCAGTCGCACCACCGTGCTCCTGTCCCCGCTTACCATTCGCTATTCGCTCCCCGCCCGTTACGGCATGCTGCGCAGCTCGGTCTCGCGGCCGACCATCCGGCCGAGGGTGCGCAGGCGGTTGACCAGCCGCTCGCCGGAGAGGCCTGAGAGGTCGCCGGCCAGTGTCAGCACCAGCCGCCGGTCCTCGAGCGTCAGCGGCGCGCGCGGCAGCACGCCCGGCATGGCCGCCGAAATCAGGTAGGCGACCCGCATGGCGGCGCCCAGCACGCGCGCCCGGTCGAGCAGCCTGACGCCGACAAGTTCGCGGATCCGCGGCGACATGAACTCGTCGACGATGCCCTCGTGGCGATAATAGATGGCAAGCGCGAGATAGGCCCGGCCGGGATGATCGACGCCCGAAAAATTGGCGTGGGCGATGATGTTGAGGCTCTGCTCCCCGCGATAGTCCGGATGGGCGCGCCAGCCGATATCGGCGAGCAGGCAGGCGGCATGGCGCAGGCGCCGCTCCTCGGCCGTCTCCTCGAGGTGGCACACCTCCATGAACCGGTCGGTCCAGTCGATCAGCTCTTCGCCATGGCGCGGCGAGCGCGACCGCAGCAGGCTGAGCTCGCGCGCCGCCGACAAGAGCGGATCATGGGCGCGCTGCTCGTCGTCGAGCATGGAAAAGAGCAGGCCCTCGCGCACGCCGAGCACCGAGACGACGACGGTATCGACCTTGGCCGCGCGCACCACCGCCTCCAGCACCAGCGCGCCATAGGCGAGCAACGGCCGCCGGCTCTCCGCGACCACCTCGATGCGCGAGATGGTATCGGTCGGCTGCCGGCTGACGAGGTAGCAGAAATCGGCGATTTCTTTGCCCGACAGCGAATAGCCGTGCATGACGTTGAGCGGATAGCCGCGCTGGGCCATATGCAGCCGGGCGAGCGAGCGCCAGGTGCCGCCGACCGCATAGAAGGTGCGGCCCTTGCCCTTCTTCAGGAGCTCGACCTTGCCGATCGTCTTGGCGGCGATCCGCTCGGCCTTCTTGACCGAATAGCCCGACGTGTCCTGCAGTGCGAGCCCGCCGAGCGGCAGCGTCACGCCGCCGCCGATGCGCTCGCCCTTGATGTCGACCAGTTCGAGCGAGCCGCCGCCGAGATCGCCGACGATGCCGTCGGGCTGGTAGGTGCCGGAGACCACGCCGAGCGCGGCGAAGGTCGCCTCCTCCCGGCCCGACAGGAGCCGCAGCGGAACACCGCAGATGGCCTCGCATTCGGCGACGAAATCAGGCCCATTCTTGGCGTCGCGCACCGCCGCCGTCGCCAGGACATGCAGCTCGCCGACATTGAGCTGCGTGCACAGCACGCGGAAGCGGCGGATCGAGGCCAGCGCCCGGGCGACCGCCTCGTCGGCAAGCCGCCCGCTGGTCAGGACGTTGCGCCCGAGACCGCACAGCGCCTTTTCGTTGAAGATCGGCGTCGGCGAACGGGTCAGCGCCTCGTAGACGACGAGGCGCACGGAATTGGAGCCGATATCGATGACCGCGATCGTCGGGCCGAGCTGCAGCCGGCCAGGCGCGATCTCGAAGAAATCAGCTCGCTCCACGCTCGGCCCGCCTTGAGAGGTGACGGGGAGACGATTCCTTGAGCGATTTTCCACGTCCCGACAGGCTCGGATTGGTCATGAAATATTTGTGCGCGTTGAACGGCTCCTCGCCGTCGGCCGGCTTGATACGCTCCGAGCTTCCGTCCGGCAAGACCCGCCAGCTCTGCTGGTTGTCCTTCAGATTGGCCACCATGATCTGGTCGAGAGCCTGCTGGTGGACCGTCGGATTGTTGAGCGGGCAGAGCGACTCGACGCGCCGGTCGAGATTGCGCGGCATGCAATCCGCCGAGGAAATATACACGCGCGCCTTCGGATGCGGCAGGCCGTGGCCGCCGCCGAAGGCATAGATGCGGCTGTGCTCCAGGAAGCGGCCGACGATCGATTTGACCCGGATATTGTCGGAGAGACCGGCAAGACCCGGCCGCAGGCAGCAGATGCCGCGGACGACGAGATCGATCGACACGCCGGCCTGGCTCGCATCATAGAGCGCGTCGATGATCTCGGGATCGACCAGTGCGTTCATCTTCATCCAGATCGCCGCCGGCTTGCCGCTGCGGGCGAAGCTGATTTCATCGGCGATATGGTCGAGCAGCCGCTTCTTCAGATTGAGCGGCGAGACCGCCATCGCCTCCAGTTCCTGCGGCTCGGCATAGCCGGTGATGAAATTGAAGATGCGCGCGACGTCGCGGCCGATCACCTGATCGTCGGTGAAATAGGACAGGTCGGTATAGATCTTGGCGGTGATCGGGTGGTAGTTGCCGGTGCCGACGTGGCAATAGGTGACGAGCGCCTCGCCTTCGCGCCGCACCACCATCGACAGCTTGGCATGGGTCTTCAGCTCGATGAAGCCGAACACGACCTGCACGCCGGCGCGCTCCAGATCGCGCGCCCAGCGGATATTCGCCTCCTCGTCGAACCGGGCCTTGAGCTCGACCAGCGCGGTCACCGACTTGCCGGCCTCGGCGGCCTCCGCCAGCGCCTTGACGATGGGCGAGTCCGAAGAGGTGCGGTAGAGCGTCTGCTTGATCGCGACGACATTGGGGTCGCGGGCCGCCTGGTTGAGGAACTGCACCACCACGTCGAAGCTCTCATAGGGGTGGTGGACGATCAGGTCCTTCTGCTTGATGGCGGCGAAGCAGTCGCCGCCCTGGTCACGGATCCGCTCGGGATAGCGCGGCGCATAGGGCACGAATTTCAGGTCCGGGCGGTCGAGCGAGACGAGCTGCGAAAGCTCGTTGAGCGCCAGCACGCCCTCGACCCGGAACACCTCGTCGTCAACCACGCCGAGCGCGCGGGCGATGAAATGCCTGAGGTCGTCGGGCATGCCGGCCTCGACCTCCATGCGGATGACCGAGCCGCGGCGGCGGCGCTTCAGCGCGGATTCGAAATGCCGGACGAGATCCTCAGCCTCTTCCTCGATCTCCAGATCGCTGTCGCGGATGATGCGGAAGGCACCCTGCCCCTTCACCACATAGCCCGGGAACAGCCGGCCGATGAACAGGCCCACCGTCTGCTCCAGCGTGATGAACCGGCGCGCGCCGGTATCGGCGATGTCGGGCAGCTTGATGAACCGGTCGATCTTGGCCGGCACGCGGATCAGGGCGCGCATGGCCCGGCCGTCGCCGCCGCGCTGCAGCGACAGGGCGATGGTGAAGCCGAGATTGGGGATGAAGGGAAAGGGATGGGCCGGGTCAATGGCGAGCGGGGTCAGAACCGGGAAGACATGGCTGAGGAAATGATCCTCGAGCCAGGCCCGCTCGGCCTTGGTGACGTCGGGCGCGTCGACCAGCACGATGCCTTCGGCGAAGAGATCGTCACGCAGCTCGCGCCAGCGCTGCTGCTGATCGGAGGCGAGCGAGGCGACGCTGTCGCTGATCTTGGCGAGGGCCTCGGCGGGGCTCAGCCCATCCGGCGACAGCGTGGTGAGGCCCGCCAGCACCTGGCCGCGCAGGCCGGCGACGCGCACCATGAAGAATTCGTCGAGATTGTTGGCCGAGATCGACAGGAAGCGCAGCTGCTCGAGCAGCGGGTGGCTGCGGTTCGAGGCCTCCTCCATGACGCGCCGGTTGAACTGCAGCCAGGACAGCTCGCGGTTGACGAAGCGCTGCGGCTGATGCCGGAGATCGACGGACGGCGCCTGTTTCTCGGTCTGTGCAGGCGTCCGCGGTGCGGCAGGCGCCTCGCCGCGCAATGCGACGGGGGTATCCTGAACCAGAGCGTCCTTCTTGGTCTCGAGCGTTGCCATGTCTGTCCCTCAAGCGATGGGCTAACCCATCACCTGCCATCATGACGCCCCTGTGACCGCGGTCCAAGAGAAGTCTTGCGGCGCGAGAACTCTTGCAAAGGGAACAATCGGTCAGATCAGGCTTGGTTGCATGATCCGCTCCAGAACCTGGGCGGCGAGCGGCCGGGTCAGCCGGCGACCGGTCTCCAGCGTCTCGCGATCGAGCTCGGCCACCAGGCGCCTGGCGGCATCGAGCGAGCGTTCCATCCGGCGCGCCAGATATTCGACGATCTCCGCATCGGCATTGAGCTGGCGGTCGGAGAAGAGCTTGACCAGCACGGCGCGCAGCAGCGCATCTTCCGGCTCGGCGAGCGCGACCACCGGCAGAGCGCGCAGGCGCGAGGCGAGGTCCTTCAGGCCCGTGCCCCAGCTCACCGGCAATTCGCGCGCCGTCATCAGCACGAAGGCGCCCTCCTCCTTGGCGCTGTTGATCAGGTGGAACAGCGCGACTTCAGGGGTTTTCGGTCCGGCATCCTCGAGCAGCAAGGCCCCGGTCGCCAGGGCGTCGGCCGGCGGGGTGGCGGCAAGGTCGCGCGCGGCGAGGCGCCGGGCGCCCGCCTGATCGGCCCAGATCGCGCCGAGATGGCTCTTGCCCGCGCCGGGCGGGCCGACCAGCGCGACGAACGGCGCCGGCCAGTCCGGCCAGGCCTCGATCAGGGCGAGTGCCGCGGCATTGCACGGCGCCTCCAGAAAGTCATCGCGCGCATGGCTTTCGGGCAAAGCCAGATCGAGCGCCATCTGGCGCGGGCCGGCGCGGAACGCATTCGGGAACATGGTCACTTTTCCGGCGCCGCCGGTCCTTCCCTTGGCACACCCGTATAGAGCGGGCTTGCGAGGTACTGCTTGATCGCAAACCGGGTCAAGACACCGATCGCGGCCGCAAGCGGCACGGCCAGCAGCAGGCCGACGAAACCGAACAGCGCACCGAAGGCGAACAGCGCGAACATCATGGAGACCGGATGCAGGCCGACCGATTCACCGACGAGGTTCGGGTAGAGCACATAGGCTTCGAGGAACTGGCCGACCACGAAGATGCCGAGGATGATCGCAACCGGCGACCAGTTCGGCCAGAACTGCACGATCGCGACGCCGAGCGACAGGATCAGCCCGGTCAGGGACCCGACATAGGGAATGAAGCTGAGAAAGCCGATGGAAATGCCGATGAGCAGGCCGAAATTCAGCCCGCTCACGGTGAGCGCGATGCCGTAGAACAGCATCAGCACGCCGCAGACCGCGGCCTGGCCGCGCAGGAAGCCGGCCAGCGCCTGGTCGATCTCGCGCATCAGGCCGAGAATGGTCTCCTTGTGCTTCAGCGGCAGCCAGGAATCGACCCGGTCCATGATCTTCGGCCAGTCATTGAGCAGATAGAAGGCGACGACCGGGGTCACGACGATCAGCGAGAACAGCGAGATGAAGGCGGCGCCCCCCGACCAGAGGCCCTGCAGGAAGCCGGCCGCCCAGCCGACCGACTGCGACACGAGATCGCCGACCGAGCGCGAGACGTCGGGCAGCCGCTCGCCGAGCAGTTTCTGCAGCCATTCGCGGTTCTGCTCGGTCGCGAGCGTCTGCAACTGCACGACATAGCCCGGCAGGCGGGCGATGAAGGCGGTGAGTTGGTTCGCCAGGATCGGAACGATCAGGAAGACCAGCCCGATGAAGACGATGACGAAGGTACCGATGACGACGAGCGCGCCGATCGTGCGCGGCAGGCCGAGCTTCGACAGGCGCCCGACCACGGGATTGAGGAAATAGGCGAGCGCCAGTCCCGCGACGAAAGGCAACAGCACGCCGCGCAGCAGATAGAGCGCCAGGATCAACACGACGAGGCCGCTGATCCAGAAGCCTACCTGTCGTTGAAGCGTCAATGCCGTCCCCCCCGTGCCAACAACCCGACCGGCCAGCAAGGTCGCAAGACCGAAGGGCGGTTTCAAGGCCCGTGACGCCGCACGTCAGGTCGACATGTGCCTGACCCAGGCGACCAGATAGGCGCCCGTCGAGACGAGCGTCAGCACGGCGACCGCCCACATGCCGATCCCGATGGCGAGCCCGAGCTCGAGATCGAGGCCCTTCGAGGCCAGGACCAGCGCCGCAAACACGATCTGGGCAAGCGTATTCGCTTTCGACACCAGGAGCGGCTGGATGGCCAGCGGCTTGTCGACGAAGGTGGAGAGCAGCACGCCGCCGACGATCATGAAGTCGCGCGAGACGACCAGAATGACCAGCCAGGGCGGAATGAAGCCGAAAATGGCGAGCGACACGTAGATCGAAACGATCAGCGTCTTGTCGGCCAGCGGATCGAGATAGGCGCCGAGCTCGGTCTGCTGGTTGAAGCGCTTGGCGATATAGCCGTCGACCGCGTCGGTGATGCCGGCGAAGACGAAGGCACCAAGCGCAACCCCCATTCGCCCTTGCGAAATAGCCCAGATCACCACCGGAACGAGCAGGATCCTGAGAATGGTGAGAAGGTTTGGAATGCTCACGGTCGCGGCGTCGATCCAGGCTCGGGGACGCGGACACTAAGGCGCGCATCGAGGCTTGCCAAGACGATCGGAATGCAGAGGAGGCCCGAACGGCGGTCGGCACCGCCGGCGCGGGCATTCCCGGCCGGACTCACGCCGCGTCGCAGCGGTCGGCGAAGGCCGCGATCCGGCCGATCGAGCGGGCATCGGCCAGCAGCGGCGCATGGCCCTGCCCCGGCACGTCCAGCACGTCGAGATCGGCGCGCCGGGCCGCCATGGCGGCGACCGTTTCCGCCGAGAGGATGTCGGAATGCTCGCCGCGTATCACCATGACGGGCACGCCGGCGAGCGCATCGAACTGCGGCCAGAGCGTCGGCAGCGGCGCGTCGAGATCGACCTGCTCCAGGGTCTTGGCGAGAGCCGGGTCGAAGGCCGCCGCGAGCCGGCCGTCGCGCATCGTCCACATGCCTTCGGCCTGCCGCCGCCAATCGGCTTCGGCAAGGCCTGGAAACTTGCCGGCACCGATGGTCTTCAGCAGCGCGACCGCGGCCTCCATCGTTTCCGGCGCCGGCAGCTTGCCGAGATAATCCTTGATGCGGACGAGGCCGGTGGCCTCGACGACCGGTCCGATATCGTTGAGGATCGCCCCGGCCAGCATGGTGGGGCGGACCGCTGCCATCGCCATGGTCAAAAGGCCGCCGCGCGACGTACCGAGGAAGACCGCCCGCTCGATACCGAGCGCGGCCGTCACCGTCAGCACATCCTGAAGCTCGACCGGCAGTGCATAGCGCTGCCAGTCGGGATCCCAGTCCGAAAGGCCGCGACCGCGATAGTCCGGCGCGATCACCTGGCGCGTCGCCGAGATGTCGCGTGCGACGACGTCGAAATCGGCGGCATTGCGCGACAGGCCGGCGAGGCAGACGAGCGGCAGGCGGCCGGCGCGCGGCTGTCCATAGACGCGGACATGCAGCTTCAGCCCATCGCTCGCCGCGACGAACCTGCTCTCGAAACCCGCCTCGCCCATGGTCGTCAGGCCTTCGGATCGAGCGCGAGGCGGATCGACAGTTCGCGCAGCTGCTTCGGCGTCGCTTCCGAAGGAGCGCCCATCAGCAGGTCTTCGGCGCGCTGGTTCATCGGGAACAGCGAGATCTCGCGCAGGTTCTGCGTACCGCAGAGCAGCATGACGATGCGGTCAACGCCCGCGGCCATGCCGCCATGCGGCGGGGCGCCATACTGGAAGGCGCGGTACATGCCGCCGAAGCGCTCTACCACTTCCTTTTCGCCGTAGCCGGCGATCTCGAAGGCCTTCACCATGGCCTGCGGCCGATGGTTGCGGATGCCCCCCGAGGCGATTTCGTAGCCGTTGCAGGCGATATCGTACTGGAACGCCTTGATGGTCAGCGGATCCTGGTTCTCCAGCGCCTCGAGCCCGCCCTGCGGCATCGAGAACGGATTGTGCGAAAAGTCGACCTTCTTCTCGTCCTCGTTCCACTCGTACATGGGGAAGTCGACGATCCAGGCGAGCTCGAACCGGTCCTTGTCGACGAGGTTCAGCTCCTCGCCCACCTTGGTGCGGGCAAGGCCGGCGAACTTCACGAACTTCTCGGGGTTGCCGGCGACGAAGAAGGCGGCATCGCCTTCCTTGACGCCGAGCGCGTCACGGATCGCGGCGGTCCGCTCCGGCCCGATATTATTCGCGATGGGCCCCGCCCCCTCGCCGCCCTCGCGCCACATGATGTAGCCGAGACCGGGCTGGCCCTCGCTCTGCGCCCAGGAATTCATTCGGTCGCAGAAGGCGCGCGAGCCGCCGCCGGGCGCGGGAATCGCCCAGACCTCGTTCTTGGCGTCTTCCAGCATGCGGGCGAACACCTTGAAGCCCGAGCCGCGGAAATGCTCGGACACATCCTGCATGACCAGCGGGTTGCGCAGATCCGGCTTGTCGGAGCCGTATTTGCGCATGGCCTCGGCATAGGGAATGCGCGGGAACTTCTGGGTGACCGGCTTGCCCTCGGCAAAATCCTCGAACACGCCGCGGATGACCGGCTCGACAGCGTCGAAGACGTCGTTCTGCTCCACGAAGCTCATTTCGAGGTCGAGCTGGTAGAATTCGCCCGGCAGGCGGTCGGCGCGCGGATCCTCGTCGCGGAAGCACGGCGCGATCTGGAAGTAGCGGTCGAAGCCCGACATCATCAGGAGCTGCTTATATTGCTGCGGCGCCTGCGGCAGGGCGTAGAACTTGCCGGGATGGATACGGCTCGGCACCAGGAAGTCGCGGGCGCCTTCCGGGCTGGACGCGGTCAGGATCGGCGTCTGGAACTCGAAGAAGCCGCCGCTCTTCATGCGCTGCCGGATCGAATCGATGACCTGGCCGCGGGTCATGATGTTCTTGTGCAGCTTCTCGCGGCGCAGGTCGAGGAAGCGGTATTTCAGTCGCGTTTCCTCGGGATATTCCTGATCGCCGAACACCTGCAGCGGCAGTTCCGCTGCCGGGCCCAGCACTTCCAGATCGGTGATGAACACCTCGATGTCGCCGGTCGGGATCTTCGGGTTCTTCAGCCCCTCGTCGCGCGCCTTCACCCGGCCGTCGATGCGGATGACCCATTCGGCCCGGCAGGCTTCGAGCGCCTTGAACGCCGGGCTGTCGGGATCGGCAAGGCACTGGGTGATGCCGTAGTGATCGCGCAGGTCGACGAACAGGATGCCCCCGTGGTCGCGGATGCGGTGGCACCAGCCGGACAGGCGCACGGTCTCGCCCACATGGGTGGAACGCAACTGGCCGCAGGTGTGGGAGCGGTAGCGATGCATGAAAGGCCTCGGCAAACGAAACGGCAGCGCGGATGCGCGCGAAAGATTGCGTCCGTTTAGCGGAACCGCGCGTCCGCTTCAAACGGAACCGCAGCGATCGGGGCCCGCCCTTGCTCTCCGGGGCGCCGCGACCAGCCGATCGCGGGGCCTCAGCCCTTCGGCTTGCCGCGCGGGCGGCTGCGGGAAGTCCCCTCGCCCGCCGTCTTTCCGCGCGGCCGGCGCGGCCGGGCGGCGGGCGCGGCCGCATCGGCCGGCAGTTCCGGCGGGCTGGCGCCGGCTTCAGGTGCCGCCTCAACCGGTTTCGCGGTGCGCGGCCTGGTC
>NZ_JAPSET010000016.1:0-133346 GCF_026847585.1 Phreatobacter sp. AB_2022a | reverse complement strand
CGGCACGACATGGTTCGTCCACCAGTAATAGCCACCGGCCGCCGCGGCGGCGAGAAGCAACAGGACAAGGCCGGTCGAGCGCTTCACGGGGTGGGTCTCCATTGCGCATCCGCCTGCGGCACGACCACGCTGCGTGACGTTTCCGGCGTCCAGCCGCCGCCCAGCGCCTGGAACAGCTGGACGGAAGCCTGGGCGCGCGCGAGCCGGGCCTGGGCGAGCGCATCCTCGGACGAGAATAGCGTCTGCTGGGTGTTGAGCAGAGTCACGATGTCGATGGTGCCCGCCGCGATCCGGTCGTCGGTGATGCGGAAGGCGCGCCGGGCCGCAGTGACCGCCTCACCCTGGAAGCGCACCTGCTCGGCGGTCTGCTTGAGGCCGCTGAGGCCGTTGCTGACATCCGACAGCGCGGTCAGCACCACCTTGCGGTAGTTCTGCAGGGCTTCGTCCTGCAGGCCGCGCTGCAGCTCCAGATTGCCGCGCAGGGTGCCGGTATCGAAGATCGTCTGGGTGGCGCTCGCCGCGACCGAATAGATCATCGATTGCGGCTCCAGCAGCAGGCGCAGCGCATTGCTCTGAAACCCGCCCTGCCCGGTGAGGCTGATGGTCGGGAAATAGGCGAGCCGCGCCGCCCGGATATTGGCGTCGAGCGCGGCGAGCCTGATCTCGGCGGCCTTGACGTCGGGCCGGCGCTGCAGCAGGTCGGACGGCACGCCGGGCCTGACCGCGGGAATGGCGAGGCTCGCGAGGCTGCCGCCGCGCGGCGCGAAGCCCTGCGGTGTGCTGCCGACCAGGATGGCGAGCGCGTTGCGCGTGACGGTGATCTGCTGGCGCAGGCTGGGCGCCACGGCCCGCACATTGGCGGTCAGCGCCTCCTGCTGCGAGATCTCGAAATCGGAGACGGTGCCGGCGGTCGCCCGCGACTTGATGGCGCCGAGGATGCGGGCGGCCGACGCGGCGTTGCGTTCGGCGATCGCCAGCCGGTCCTGCAGCGTCAGGAGCTGGAAATAGGTCGTGGCGACGGTTGCGGCTGTCACCAGCGCCACATAGTCCTTGTCCACCAGGCTTGCCGCGGCGCTCGCCTGCGCCGCCTCGAGCAGCGTGCGGTTGCGGCCGAACACGTCGAGAATCCAGCTGGTGCTGAGCAGGGTCGAGAACGAGCTCGTCTCGAAGCCGGACAGCGAGGAACGCGCCCGGCTGCCGCTCGCTGTGCCGTTGAGGGTCGGCAGCAGCGGCGCGCGGGCGGTCATGATCTGGGCTTCGGCCTGGGCGATGCGGGCGATCGCCGCCTGGATGTCGAGATTGCGGTCGAGCGCCGTCTCGACCAGCGTGGTCAGGGCCGGCAGGCGATAGGCGCGCCACCAGTTCGGAGCGATGGTGCCGGCCTGCGGCGCCGCCTCGGCATAGCGCGCCGGCATGCGGAAGCCGAGATCGCGGCTCGGCGTGTCGGTGGTGCAGCCCGAGACGAGAAAGCCGGCGGCGACCATCGTCAGTACGCCGGCGCGGCGCGATTCTCGTGCGAAATTCTGGCCAATGCGTTCGACAACCGTTGCCATAGTGCAGATCTGTTGCGTCCCAAATCGGCCAGCCAGAGAAAATCCGTCCATACCCGCAGGTCATGTCGCAGCGCCGGCACCGGCTCTGCATACGGCCCTTAGATTGCACGAAACTCATCTGCTAGCGTCATTACAAATTGTCCATCAAGTATCGTGTATCATTGCGTTTCCGGTTGTCGCGAACGCTCCGGCCGGCGCATCGCTATTCCTGACGTCGAGAGGTGATTCGTCCACAGCTTTGCGTGGGGATCGCGGCCGACGGCGGCACCAATAAGGCAAGGCCGCGCGCCGCCGGATCGCGGCGGACACCTCGCCGGCCTGGCTCTCGGACCGCGCGTCGTCGCGATCGGTGGTCGGAACGTTCGACCGGAGGAGGTCGAGATCGGCCAGGACGGACAGCGCGCTCGGGCCGGCGGGCCGATGCTTCAGACCAATCTCGAACCGGCGGCGCCCGGCGATGCCCGCTTCAGGGCCTCACCGCCGGCGTTTCCACCAGCAGCCCGCCGCCACGGGTCGCAAGATGAAGTTCAAGCGCGATCGCCTCGTCCGATCCGGCCGGAAACGGCTCCGCCCGCACGCCGGTCATGCAATTGCGCAGCCGGCGGTAGAACGAGCCGAGCGACTGCCATTCCAGCCGATAGAGCGGGTAGCCGTTGGCGTGCCCCTGCGGGATCAGGCTGCTGCCGAGCCTGCGGCCCCAATGGTCGTCGTGGCACTGGCTGCAGGAGAGGTCGAGCTGGCCCATGCGCCGATGATAGAGTTCCCGGCCGAGCGCCCGCGCAGCCTCGAGCCTCGCATCCGCGGGCGAGGCCACCGGCAGCCCGCGCGACTGCATGCCGACGAAGGCGGTGAGCGCCAGCATGTCGGTCGCGTCGGACGCAAGCGGGGCCTGGCCCTGCCGCTCCGTCCGGCAGCGATTGATCCGCCCCGTCAGGTCGATCGGCCGCCCGGAAGCGGCATCGAAGGCCGGATAGCGCGCGGCGACGCCGCGCATGCTCGACGATGCCTCGCCATGGCAGGCCGCGCAGGCCGCGCCGCCGGGCGGCACGCCGTTCCAGAGCGCCTCGCCGGCGCGCACCGCGAGCATGCCGGGATTGGACAGGTCCTCGCGCTGCATGGCCTGGATTTCCGGCTGCATCTGGCCGAAGCCCGAGACGCGTTCGGCCGGCGCGATCTCGCCGGCGCCGGCTGCGAGGCCGCAGGCCGCAAGAACCAGGAAGGCGGCTGCGGTCCGCACGGTCAGGCCACGGTGATCGCGACGCTTTCGCGCCAGACCGTGCCCTTCTCGTCGGTCCATTCGAAGGCGATCGGGCCGCTCGCGGTCGCGACCGTCGAGAACACGATGAACGGATTGGCGGCGACCGCCTGGGTCAGGTCCATGCGGAACACCTCGGCGCCGTCATAGCGGCAGGTGAACAGGCGGATGATGTCGCGCGACACCGGCCGGCCGGCATCGTCGCGCCCGTAGCCCGTATGCATGGGATGCGAGATCAGTGTCTTGATCTCGATGATGTCGCCGGCGCGGGCGCTTTTCGGCACGTTGAGCAGAGCGGCCATGGCCTAGCCCTCCAGGCAGGCGGCGAGCGTGACGATGACCTCGGCGCTCGCCGACCAGAACGTTCCGTCGCTCATCCGCGCGATCGCGGTGAGGCGCTGCGTGTCGGCCAGCCGGATGCGGGTTGCGAAGGTGGCCCGTCCGGAGCGCGGGCCGAAATAGCCGGTGGCGACGTTCGGCTGCGGGTTCTTTTCGTTGAACACGGCAATGGCCGTGACGTGATCGGCCGCCGTCATCGGGCTCTCCGCGCTCACCGTCAGGGGCACGGCATTGCCGTTCTCGACGAGCGGCGGGACATCGAGGCGGACCCGGCCGGCGGTCACCGGAGCGCCGCCCGTGAAGGCGGCGATCGCCGCGGCCATGGCATCCGGCGTTGCCTGCGCGGGCGGCGCGACGGCGAGGATCACGAGCCCGGCCCCGGCCGTCAGGCAGAAACGGCGCGACGGCACGCCGGCCGCCGGCTCAATCCTTGAGGCTGGCGAGAAAAGCGACGACATCCTCGATCTCCTGCGCGGTCAGGATGGTGCGGCCGCGCCAGGACGGCGCGAGCCGGTTGAAGCCCTGCTCACGAAAATAAGGCGGCATGATCGTGTCCGGGTTGAGACGGGCCGCGTCGACGAGCCGCTCGCGCAGCTGCGCCGCGCTCCAGCGGGCACCGGCACCGTCGAGTGGCGGCGCGAGGTCGCCCATGAACCGCTCCTCGGGAAACGGCCCGCGATGGCAGAGCAGGCAGAAACTCTTGCGCCGGTCGGCGACGATGGCCCGGCCACGCGCGGCATCGCCCGGATCGCCGGTCAGCGGCGCGAGACCCGCGCCCCCGGCACGCGCCGGCGCGGCAGCCGCCAGAATTGTCAGCATGACCAGGAGGCGGGCGCTAGCCATAGACATCCCGGGTGATGGTATCGAACCAGGCCTCGGCATAGCGCGCCTCCGCCCGGCGGACGTCGCGCGGGGCATCGAGCGGGCTGGTGCCGCCGGCGCCGTCGATATCGGCGAGAAGGCCGTTGGCCGGCCGGTAGACGCCGGCAACGGAGATGCCGTAGTCGGGTGCCACCAGGCTGTAGCAGGTGTTGATCAGCCGGACCTCCGGCGGGGTCCGGCCGGCCAAAAGCGCCGCCACCGCTTCGGCGCAGGCCTTGCCCTGCGCATGGGCGGCGAAGGCGGATTTCGGCATGGCACCCATGATGCCGGCATCGCCGACGACATGAATGCCCGGCTTCAGCCGCGACTCGAAGGTGCCGGGATCGATCGGGCACCAGCCGCTGCGATCGGCGACCCCGGCCAGCCCGGCAATGCGCCCCGCCCGCTGCGGCGGGACGACATTGGCGACATCGGCGCGGTGCCGGGCGAAATCGGTGACCAGCACCCGCTCGGCGGGCTCCACCGCCGTCACCGTGCCGCCGGCCGACTGGCCGACCCATTCGATGAGCCCCGGATAGAGCTCGGCCCAGGCGCGCTGGAACAGGCGCTGCTTGGAGAAGGTGTCCTTGGCGTCGAGCAGGATCAGCTTGGAGCGCGGCTTGTGCGCCTTCAGATACCAGGCGATCAGGCTCGCCCGCTCATAGGGGCCGGGCGGGCAGCGATAGGGATTGGCCGGCACGGCCATGACCACCGTTCCGCCATCGGCCATGGCCTGGAGCTGGCGCGCCAGCAGCGTCGTCTGCGCCCCGGCCTTCCAGGCATGCGGCATGAGCTCCGCCGCAGCCTCGTCATAGCCGGCCAGCGCCTGAAAATCGAGGTCGATGCCCGGCGCCAGGACCAGGCGGTCATAGCCGAGCCGGCGGCCGCCGGCGAGCGTCACCTGGCGTGCCTGCGCGTCGATGCCGGTGGCGCTGTCGATGGCGACCGTGACACCGGCCCGCTTCAGGCCATCGTAGCCGAACTGCTGCTCGTCGAGCGCGCGCAGGCCCGCCACCACCGCATTCGACAGCGGGCAGGCGAGAAACGTCGCATCGCGCTCGACCAGCATCACCCGGTGGCCGGATCCGGCGAGCGCCCGCGCGACGGTCGCGCCGCCGAAACCGCCGCCGATCACCACCACCTGCGCGGCGCCCTGCGCTCGCCCGATCCGCGGCGCGGCAAGCAGGGCGCCCAGCACGGCGACATCGCGGCCATGGCGAAGCAGGCTCCGCCGGTCGGGCCGAACAGCGGTCATCGCGGCGCCTCCTGAGCGAACCAGGCAGCGAGCGCGTCGATCTCGCCCTCGGAAAAGCCCCTGGCGATCCGGTCCATGACCGTGGCCGGCCGCTCGCCGGACCGGAAGGCCCGCATGGCCGCGGCAAGCTGCGCCGCCGGCATGCCCGATATCGGCGGCACCTCCGCGCCCGGCCCCGGCGGATGGCAGCCGCCGCAGGCGAGCGCACCGGGCGGCGGCGGAGCCTTGCCGCCGCCGTTCGGCTGCGCCGCCGCCATCGCCAGCCCGGCCAGCAGGACCGGAACGGCAAGCGCGGCAGCGCCGCGATCGGCACGCTTGGGGCGGGCCACCGGCCGCCTCAGGCGAGCTGCTGGTTCTTCAGCGGCACCGAGCGGATGCGCTTGCCGGTCGCCGCGAAGATGGCGTTGAGCACGGCCGGGGCCGCCACCGCGATGGTCGGCTCGCCGACGCCGCCCCAGAAGCCGCCCGAGGGCACCAGCACGCACTCGACCTTCGGCATCTCGTCCATGCGCACGACATTGTAGCTGTCGAAGTTCTCCTGCTCCATGCGGCCGCCCTTGACCGTGCACTCGCCATAGAGCAGCGCCGAAAGCCCGTAGGCGAACGAGCCCTCGATCTGCGCCTCCACCTGCTGCGGATTGACCACGTAGCCAGGGTCCGTGCCGGCGACGATGCGGTGGATCTTGAGCCGCCCCTCCGTCACCGACACTTCCGCGCAGGCCGCGATATAGCTGCCGAAGGCCATGAGATGGGCAAGCCCGCGGAACACGCCCGACGGCGCCGGCGTCGCCCAGCCGGCGCGCTCGGCCACCGCGTTCAGCACGGCGAGGTTCTTCGGATTGCCCGCCATGATCTCGCGCCGGAAAGCGAGCGGGTCCTTGCCGGCCGCATGGGCGAGCTCGTCCACGAAGCACTCGACATAGATGGCGTTCTGGTTGGCGTTGACGCCGCGCCAGAAGCCCGGCGGCACCGGCGGATTGCGCATGGCATGATCGACCAGCAGGTTCGGGATCGTATAGCCGAAGGCGGCTTCCCCGCTCGGCGCCACGCCCTGGAACACCACGCGGTCGACGCCGTTCTGCATGTTCTGCGGCGCAAGCCCTGCCAGGATCGACTGGCCGGAAATGCGCATGTGCAGCCCGACCAGCTTGCCGTTCGCATCGAGCCCGCCGGTCATCCTGGCCTGGGTGATCGGATGATAGCGGCCATGCAGCATGTCCTCCTCGCGCGACCAGAGGAGCTTGATCGGCGTGCCCGGCATTTGCCGCGCGATCAGCACGGCCTGGCGCACGAAATCATGCGTCGCGCCGCGCCGGCCGAAGCCGCCGCCGAGATGCAGCTTGATCACGTCGCATTTCTGCACCGGCATCTCGGCCGCCGCCGCGGCGGCGGCAAGCGCCGCCTCGCCGTTCTGTGTCGGGCACCAGACCCGGCACGCGTCGGCGGTGACCAGCGCCGTCGCGTTCATCGGCTCCATGGTGGCGTGGTTCTGGAACGGATAGCGGTAGGTCGCCTCGACCGTCTTGGCCGCGCCGGCGATCGCCTTCCTGGCGTCGCCCGCCTCGTTGCCGACGAAGGCCTGCGGCGCGGCGAGCCCTTCCGCCAGCATCGCGTCGATGCTGGCGCTGCTCACGCCGGCATTCGGCCCCTCGTCCCAGACGATGGGCAGCGCGTCGAGCGCCGTCTTGGCGCGCCACCAGGTATCGGCGATGACGGCCACCGCACTGTCACCGACCGCCACCACCTTCTTCACGCCCGGACGGGACGCGACGGCGGCCGCGTCGAAGCTCTTCACCTTGCCGCCGAAGACCGGGCAGTCGCGGATCGCCGCATTGAGCATGCCGGGCATGGTCAGGTCGGCGCCGTAGACCTGCCGGCCGTTGAGCTTGTCGGCGGTATCGAGACGCTTCAGCGGCTGGCCGGCGATGCGCCAGTCCTTGGGATCCTTCAGCGGCACGTCCTTCGGCGGCGTGATGCGTGCGGCGGCCGCCGCGATCTCGCCATAGCTGACCGATCGGCCGGAACCGGCATGGCTGATGCGGCTCTGCGCGGCCCGGCATTCGGAAGCCGGCACGCCCCATTGCTGCGCCGCCGCCGCGACCAGCATGACGCGCGCTGCCGCACCGCCCTGCCGGACATAGTCCTGGCTTTCGCGGATGCCGCGGCTGCCGCCGGTCGAATAATTGCCCCATACGCGGTTGCGGGCGAGGTTCTCGCCCGGCGTCGGATATTCGGTCGTCACCTTCGACCAGTCGCATTCGAGCTCCTCGGCGACGAGCTGGGCGAGTCCGGTCAGCGTGCCCTGCCCCATTTCGGAGCGGGCGATGCGAATGACGACCGTGTCGTCGGGCTTGATCACCACCCAGGCATTGATTTCAGGCGTGCCCGCCTGCGCCTGCGCTTCGCCGGCAAAGGGCACGTGGAAACCAAGGCTGAAGCCGGCGGCCGCAGAGCCGGCGACGAAGCTGCGGCGTGACAGGGCGGACAAGGTCATGGCGCTCTCCCCCTCAACCGCGGCGCGTGCCGCCGTCGGCGGCCAGATGGATGGCCGCGCGTACCCGGTTGTAGGTGCCGCATCGGCAGATATTGGTGATCTCCGCGTCGATATCGGCATCGGTCGGTTTCGGCTTCGCCGTCAGCAGCGCCGCCGCCGCCATGATCATGCCGGACTGGCAATAGCCGCATTGCGGCACGTCGAGCGCCGCCCAGGCCTTCTGGACCGGGTGCGAGCTGTCGGGCGACAGCCCTTCGATGGTGACGATCTTCTGGTCCGCGCCGACCGCGCTCACCGGCATCGAGCACGAGCGCACCGGCTGGCCGTCGATATGCACGGTGCAGGCGCCGCACTGGGCGACGCCGCAGCCATATTTGGTGCCGGTCAGCCCCACCTGCTCGCGCAGCACCCAGAGGAGCGGCGTGTCGTCCTCGACCGTCACGTCGACGGTCCTGCCATTGATCGTCAGTGTCGGCATCACGCTTTCCCCTTCTGGCCGGCGGTCGTTCGACGCGGTCGTTGCGCGACTTGGCTTGTCGGAGCGGGGGATTGGCGGGCTTGGCGCCGCGCAATCCCTGGCCCAGCAGACTGGAACCCTTTCAAAAAGTCTGCGGCCGGTTGCGGGGAAGCGTCAATCGGGCGGGCGGCGGCATCAATGAATTGTGATGGCGGCGCCTGCGGCCGAGGATCGTGCCACTATCAAGCCGGCTTGATCCAGCGCGGGTCGAGCACCTTCACGTCGGGCTGACGGTCGAGGCGATCGCTCACCTCGCGCTCATCGGCCCGCGAGGCCCCGGACGCCAGAAAGGTTTCGGCTGCCGCTTCGGCTCATCGACTTGAAAGGCCGCGATGACGTCGGGGGCGGCAGCGAAACTGCTGGTGGAGGCAAGGCAGGGGAGTTGGCGTCGACTGCCGGGCGCATATGGCCGCGCCAGGCGGCTTCGACCGCGGCGCGCCGGCCGGCTCGGCGCGATGCTCGATGAGCGGGGCATGCATGGCGAAGCCTCTTCCGGACGGGCCGTCGCGCGGCCTTCGACGACACGACCTCGAGGCCTTGCGGGATGTGACATTCAAGCGAAAGACGGGCCGGAGCGCCGGCCTCCGCGCCCGCCGCTGGCACAGCTTCACCCGGCGAGCCACATACTGCCCGTTTCAGCCGGTCGCCCGGCTCAACCGAGAATAGCCGACATACGTGTTTTTGCCTGCATGATCAGTCGCTTGACGCCATAGCTCGGGCTGCCGAAGCCGGCTAGGATCATGCCCCGTCACCATAGGATCCAGCCCGTGCAGCGTATCACCATCAGCATCGACGATGATCTCCTGGCGGCGATCGACCGGTTCAGCGACAGGCGCGGCTATGCCAGCCGCTCGGAAGCGCTGCGCGACATGGTCCGCGAGGCGGCGCTGCGCGAGGACATTGCATCGGAGGACGATACGCCGAGCATTGCGACACTCACCTATGTCTATGAGCATCATACGCGCGACCTCGCCCGCCGCCTGACCGAGGCTCAGCACGCCCATCACGACCTCTCGGTGGCCTGCCTGCACGTCCATGTCGACCACCGGGACTGCCTGGAGGTGGCGGTGCTGCGCGGCGGAGCCCGGACGATCCGGCGCTTCGCCGACACGGTGGTGACCCAGCGCGGCGTCCGGCACGGCCAGCTGCAGGTCATTCCGCTCGGCGAGGCCCATGACGGGCACGATCACCCGCACGCCCACGACCATCGGCACCGCTGACGCGCGTCAGATCACGTCGCGCACGCGGGCCAGCGAGGCGTCGAGATGCCGGCCGATGACCGCGGCCAGCCGGTCGGCATCGCGCGTGCCGAGCGCCACGACCATTTCTTCGTGCTCGGCCACCGCGCCCGCCCATTTCTGCGGCTCGCCGTGACCGATGAAGCGGGCGCGCTTGATCCGCGACTGCAGCATGGTGTGCGTCTCGGCCAGCACGGCATTGCCGGAAGCCTCGACGATGGCGCTGTGGATCGCCTGGTTGAGCTTGAAATATTCGAGGCGGTTGCCCGCCTCGTAGAAGCCGAGCATGCGCCGGTGCATGGCGGCGATGGCGGCGATCTTGTCCGCGCTCGCCCGCTCGCAGGCGAGCCGGCCGCCGAGCTGCTCGATCGACTTCAGCACTTCCAGGATCTGGAACAGGTCGTTCTCGCTGAACTTGCGCACCACCGCGCCCTTGGCCGGCACGACCTCGACGAGGCCTTCGCTCGCCAGCGTCTTGATCGCCTCGCGCAACGGCGTGCGCGACACGCCGAGCAGCGCCCCGACCTGCACCTCGTTGATCCGCGTGCCCGGCGCGAGGCGCCCCTCGATGATCATGTCGCGCAGATGGTTGACCACCTCGCCATGCAAGGTGCGGCGCGCGATCGGGACGATCTCGCCGAGGCGCGCTTCGTCGGGCGATGCCGGGCGCTCGAGTGGTCTGTCGTTCAACGGTCCCGTCTCCCCCGCGAGGCTGTCGCTGGCCTCAGGCGTGCATTTAGGCGAACAGCGCGTCCTGCCGCAAACGCAGGGCGAACAGCGTCGACGCCTCGTCCATGCCGACATCCCGCAGCCGGATCGGCTCACCCGCCCGGACCGGCCGGACGAGCGGGCGGTCGGCGACGAGGTAGAACGGCGCGGGCTGGTCTCCGGCAAGCGGCGCGGCCGGATGCATCTCGGCACGCACGCCTTCGATCGTGTGATGATGGCCGCTGGCGGTCAGCACCGTGCCGGCGGCAAGGTCGCGCTCGGCGAGCGCGACGAGATCGATGCGCGGGCGATAGTCGTCGCCGTAGCCGGAGCGGCCGAGACCGGCCGCATCGAGCACGCTGGTCGCCGCCTCCAGACCCAGGATATGGCGCGGCAGGTAGAGCATGGCGGTTTCGCCCGAGTCGCTGACGACATGGCCCTTGGCGGCCAGCATGTCCCAGCTCGTCCGGTCCTGGCAGCGCACAACCACGAAGACGCCGCCGGCGAAGCTCGCCTCGTCCGGCGCGCGCAGGTGATGGAACACGTCGAGCCGGCCCGACCCGGCGACCAGTCCGCCCCGGCGGCTTTCCGCGAAGAGGCCCGCAACCTCGGGAATGCGCGCGACCGGCGCATGGAGGTCGGGCCTGTCGGGCACGAGGCCGGTGGCATTGGCGACCACGGTCAGCTCGCAGAGATCCGGCACGGCCCTCAGCGGAAAGGCCGAGCCGACGATCCGCGCACGCAGGGCCGCGGCCGCACCGGCATCGGCATCGGCTTTGCCGGGGCTCCAGGCTTCGGCGAGGCCGGCCAGTGGCCGGACCACGCCGTTGCTGGTCAGCGTGCCTGCGGCGCGATCGAAGACGAAGTCGTATTCGCTCGACTTGCCCGCCGCGACCACCGGCAGGCCCAGCACCTCCGCCCAGGTGACGAGGCCGATCAGCAGGCTCGGCTGGTCGCCGTCGACGGGCGTCACCACCAGGCCGCGCTCACGGGCAAGCCGCGCGAGGCCGGGGCCACAGACGCTGTCGGTTTCCTTCGAAACGAGGGCGACGTGCCGGCCCGCCTCGATCGCCGCCAGCGCGTGGCCGGCGGCCGCCTCCGGATGCCCCGTCGCCTCCACCAGAACCTGGAACGGCAGGTCGATGACCGCGGCGAGGCTGTCGGCGGCGACGTACGAGCCATCGTGCCAGGCGGCCCGCGCGGCGCGTGCATCCGCGCAGATGCGGATGCGGTCGGGCGCGATGCCGGAGAGTGCGAGCGCGCGCGCCGCGGTCGCCGCGTCGCGGTCGACGGCGATGCGCGCATTCATCAGCCGCACATGCTGGGCCTGGGCCATGAAGCTCTGCCCGAAGCCGCCGCTGCCGATGACACAGGTTTCGATCGGCGCGCGGATCGAGCTGTAGAGGCTGTGAAAATGCATGGGTCGCGCCCCTCCCGAAGGCCCTCGGCCATGGCGGCTTGACCCGCCGCTCGTTCTCTGTACTGGATATTGCATACAGAATACTGAACGCGCAATGTCCCCTTCAAGGACGCGCAGGAAGAGGCGCCGATGACAGCCGAGGCCGTGGCAGGGCCGCCCACCATAGCGATCGCCATGGGCGATCCCGCCGGCATCGGCGCCGAATTGCTCGCCGCTCTGCTCGCCGCTCCGGACCTGAGGAACGCCGCGCGCTTCATCGTGTTCGGCGACAAGCGCATTCTCGACGCGGGCGCAGAGGTTGCCGGGGTCGATCCGGCGGTCGCCGTCGCGGCGGTCGATGCCGAGTTCGCCCCGGCCGTCGGTCGCCCGCTGCTCGTCGATCTCGGACATCTCGGCCCCGACGAGGTGACGCCGCGCACGGCGACCCTTGCCGGCGGCCGCTTCGCCACCGAGAATTTCCGGCACGCGCTGCGCCACGCCGCAGCCGGCAAGGCCGATGCAGTGTTCTTCACGCCCTTCAACAAGGCCGCGATGCGCTTCGCCTATCCGGGCTATGACGACGAGATCCGCTTCGTCCGCGACGCGATCGGCTTTGACGGCCCGGCAAGCGAATTCAACATCCTCGAAAATCTCTGGAACGCACGCGTTACCTCGCACATTCCGCTCAGCGGCGTATCGGCTGCCATCACCGAGGAGCGCATTGTCAGGGCGCTCGCGCTCTGCGACCGGGCCATGCGCGCCGCCGGCTTCGCCACGCCGCGCATCGCGGTCGCCGGCCTCAATCCCCATGCCGGCGACGGCGGCAATTTCGGCCGCGAGGAGATCGACGTGATCGCACCGGCCGTCGCCAGGGCCAAGACGGAAGGTTTCGCGGCCGAGGGCCCCTTCCCGTCGGATACGGTGTTCCTGCGCGCCCGCAACGGCGATTTCGACGCCGTCCTGACCATGTATCACGACCAGGGCCAGATCGCGATGAAGCTGATGGGCTTCGACCGCGGCGTGACGCTGATCGGCGGCTTCCCCTTCCCGATCTGCACGCCGGCCCATGGCACGGCCTATGAGATCGCCGGCCAGGGCATCGCCAATCCCGGCGCCAGCCGCGCCGCCCTCAGCCTCGCCATCCGCATGGCGCGGGACGCCGTGAAACGGAGTGCCGCAGCGGCCTGATCGGCCGGACGTGCCTGCGCGGACGGCCGAGCCAACGGCCGCCGCGAAACTGAAAATCTCATCAGGGAGAAGCGCCCATGTTCAAACTGGCCCAGAGGATCGCCGCGGCGATGCTCGGTCTCGCCGCCCCGGCGGCCGCGGCTCACGCCGCCTGGCAGCCCTCGCGCCCCGTGGAATTCGTCGTCACCTCGTCCCCCGGCGGGGGCACCGACAATTTCGCCCGCGTCGTCCAGTCGATCATCGCCAAATACAAGCTGATCGACCGGCCGGTGGTGGTCGTCAACAAGGGCGGCGGATCCGGCGCGGAGGGCTATATCTACGCCCGTACCGTAGCGAGCGATCCGCACAAGCTGATCTTCGGCACCAACAACGCCTACCTCCTGCCCTATGTGGCGCGGCTGGCCTACCGGCAGGCCGACCTCACGCCGGTCGCCGGCATGGCGCTCGACGAATTCATCCTCTGGGTCAACGCGGCGTCCGATTATCGTTCGGCCCGCTCCTTCATCGACGCCGTTCGCGCCCGGCCCGAAACGATCAAGATGGGCGGCAGCCAGTCGCGCGACACCGACCAGACGCTGACCTCGATGATCGAGGCGGCGAGCGGCGTGAAGTTCATCTACGTGCCGTTCCAGGGCGGCGGGGCGGCGGCCAACCAGCTCGCCGGCGGCCATATCGACGCCAATACCAACAATCCGAACGAAAATATCGGTCAGTGGAAGGCCGGTCAGGTGCGGCCGCTCTGCGTCTTCTCCGCGCAGCGCCTGGCGAGCGGGCCGCGGGTGACCGCCGATATGGGCTGGGCCGACATCCCGACCTGCCGCGAGGAAGGCATTGCCATCGAGCGGTTCCAGATGCCGCGCACGGTCTGGCTGCCGGCCAATGTGCCCGCCGACGCGGTCGCCTTCTATGCCGACCTCATGAAGAAGGTCAGCGAGACGCCGGAATGGCAGGACTACATTGCCCGCACGGTGCAGACCAATGCCTATATGGCCGGTGACCAGCTCCGCGCCTTCATCGCCGAGGACGAGGCCAGGAACCGCGCCGTCTTCCAGCAGCAGGGCTGGGTCGTCCAGTAGGGCGGCGCCTTGCGCCCGCCGCGCGCGGCACCCCGGCACACGGCCGGGCCGCGCACTGCGCATGAAGGACACCATGGTCGCGGCCGGCGGCCCTGTCGGCCGCCTGCCTTGCCCGGAGCCAAGCCATGATCTCGCGCTTTCATGCCGAACTCGCAACCGCCGCCGCGACGGCGGCCTTCGGCCTGGTCATCGCAGCCGGCGCCACCGAATTCGGCACGGGCTGGGGGCCGAGCGGCCCGGAGCCCGGCACCTTCCCCTTCTATATCGGGCTGATGATCGCAGCCGCGAGCCTCGTCACGGTGACGCAGGCGATCATCGGCCGTTCGGCGCTCGGCGCGGTCTTTCTCACCCGCGCGCAGCTCGGCGCGGTCCTGCGCTTCGTGCTGCCCTTCATCGCCTTCGTCGCCGTCTCGGCGGTGCTGGGTCTTTATGTCGGCACCGCGCTCTACATGTTCGGCACGCTGGCGCTGCAAGGCGGCTATCGCTGGCCGCTGGCCGCGGCCATCGCGCTCGGCCTCGCGCTGTTTCTCTATCTCGTGCTCGAATGGGCCTTCCAGGTGAGCCTGCTCAAGGGGCCGCTCGAAGCGGCTCTCGGTCTTTGAGGAGCGCACCGGCATGGACGGACTGAACGCGCTCCTCAACGGTTTCGCGGTCGCCTTCACCAGCTATCACGTGGCGCTGATGGTGGCCGGCGTGCTGCTCGGCATCCTGGTCGGCGTCCTGCCCGGCCTCGGCGCGCCGAACGGCGTCTCCCTGCTGCTGCCGCTGACCTTCACCATGGACCCGGTCTCGGCGATCATCCTGCTCACCAGCATCTATTGGGGAGCGCTGTTCGGCGGCTCGACGACGTCGATCCTGTTCAACATTCCCGGTGAACCATCCTCGGTGGCGACGACCTTCGACGGCTATCCGCTGGCCAAGAAGGGCGAGGCGACCGCCGCGCTCAGCTATGCCTTTCTCTCCGCCGGCTTCGGCGCCTTTCTCGGCATCATGCTGATCACCACCCTGTCGGGCTCAGTCGCGCGCTTTGCCATGCGCTTTTCCTCGCCCGAATTCTTCGCGGTCTATTTCCTGGCCTTCGCAAGCTTCGTCGGCCTCAGCAACGCTCCGCCGCTCAAGACCGTGGTCTCGATCGGCATCGGCTTCGCGCTCGCCGCCATCGGCATGGATTCGGTCTCCGGCAGTCTGCGCCTCACCTTCGGCCGCGACGAGCTGATCGCCGGCGTCAGCTTTCTGGTCGCGGTCATCGGCCTGTTTGGCATTGGCGAACTGATCGTCACTGTCGAGGAAGGCACCAAGCTCGACGGCATCCGCGCCCGTGTCTCGCTGCGCGACGTCATGCGCACGGCGGCCAGCCTGCCGCGGCACTGGATCGCGCTTCTGCGTTCCGGCCTCGTCGGCATCTGGATGGGCATCACGCCCGGCGGGCCGACGGCCGCCTCGTTCATGAGCTATGGCCTCGCCCGCCGCTTCTCGCCGAACCGCGACAGGCTCGGCACCGGCGAGCCGGAGGGCATCATCGCCCCCGAAACGGCCGACCACGCTGCCGGCACCAGCGCCATGCTGCCCATGCTGGCGCTCGGCGTGCCCGGCTCGGCCACCGCCGCGGTCATGCTCGGCGGCCTGATGATCTGGGGGCTCAATCCCGGCCCCATGCTGTTCGTCGAGCGGCCGGACTTCGTCTGGGGCCTGATCGCCAGCATGTATCTCTCCAACATCGTCGCCGTCGTGCTGGTGCTCGCCACCGTGCCGGCCTTCGCGGCCATCCTGCGCATCCCCTTCGCCATCGTCGGTCCGGCCATCGTGGTCATCTGTTTCGTCGGCGCCTATACGGTCGCCAGCCGCCCCTTCGACCTCTGGCTGGTGCTTGCCTTCGGCGCCGTCGGCTATGTCTTCAAGAAGCTCGACTATCCGATCGCGCCGCTGGTGCTCGCCATGGTCATCGGCGACAAGGCGGAGGATGCCTTCCGCCAGTCGCTGATCATGTCCAAGGGATCGCTCGGCGTCTTCTGGTCCAATCCGCTGGTCGCCGGCCTGATGAGCGCCGGCATCCTGCTGCTCGTCTGGCCGCTCGTCGGCCGTCTCGCCGGCGCCATGCGGGCCGCACCATGGACGAGCAGGGAGTAGCGAATGGCGGGTGGGAATGTGCGCCGCGCTGGCCGCCACCGCCTCGGTCGTTCGCTGCCCTGCTCGCCATTCGCCACGCGCTACTCGCCCCAGGAGCACGAACCGATGTCAACCTTCCCCATCTACAAGGGCGTCTTCCCGGTCGCCCCGACGCCGTTCCTCGACAATGGCGATCTCGACCGCGAGGGCATGCGGCGCGTCCTCGACTGCATGATCGACCAGGGCGTCGACGGCCTCTGCGTGCTCGCCAACTATTCCGAGCAGTTCGTGCTGACCGATGCCGAACGCGACGAGCTGACCGGGCTTTGCCTCGACCATGTCGCGGGCCGGGTACCGGTCATCGTCACGGTCAGCCATTTCTCCACACGCATCGCCGCCGAGCGCGCGGCCCGGGCGGCCAAGGCCGGCGCCGCCATGCTCATGCTGATGCCGCCCTATCACGGGGCAACGCTGCGCGCCGACGAAACGCGGCTGGTCGAGCATTTCGCGCGCGTCGCCGAAGCTGGACCGCTGCCGATCATGCTGCAGGACGCGCCGCTGTCGGGCGTCGCGCTGGGCGTGCCGGCGCTCCTTCGCCTCGCCCGCGCCGTGCCGAGCGTCTCCTATTTCAAGATCGAGGTGCCGGGCACCGCAGCCAAGCTGCGCGGCCTGATCGAGGACGGCGGCGCGGCGATTGTCGGCCCCTGGGACGGCGAGGAATCGATCACGCTGATGGCCGATCTCGACGCGGGCGCCACCGGCACCATGTCGAGCGCGCTGCTGCCGGACCTGATCAAGCCGGTCGTCGCCCACCACGCCGCCGGCCGGCGTACGGATGCGGCGGCGCACTACCAGCGCATCCTGCCGCTGATCAACTACGAGAACCGCCAATGCGGCCTGCGCGCCGCCAAGACCGTCATGCAGGCCGGCAAGGTGATCCGCTCGGACCATGTCCGCCATCCGCTCGACGCGCTGCATCCGGCGACCAGGGCCGGCCTCCTGGAGCTCGCCGGCGAGCTCAAGCCGCTCGCGCTGACCTGGGGCCATTGACGCGGCCGATGGTCATCTTTCTGCCGGATCGGCATCGCACCAGTCCGTCGAGTCCGCCGATCGCGTTTGCGAGCAAAGTGGGTACCGGTTCGTAAACGCAGCAGGATACCGCCGGCGGCCGCTGGAGATGCCCCATGTCGCCACGTGCCGCTCTCTCGGCCGGCCTGCTTGCGGTCGCCCTCGGCGCCCTGCTCGCCGCGACGCCGCATGTCCGCGCGGCGGGCCCGGAACGGATGGACCTCACGATCTATGTCAAGGGTGATCTCATCGCCCGTGGCGGCGTCATCGTGGTCAACCCGGTTCCGGTGCCGCCTGAGCAATGGCGGGCCGCCGTCACCGCGACCGCGCCAGGCCTGCCGCCGCCGGCGGATCTTGGGTCGCCTCCGGCCGGCGAGGCGCGGCTGACGCTCGCGGTGGAAAGCCGCTACGCCAATGTCCAGTTCCTGTTTCCCGAAGGCACGCGCTACACCTATCGGCTCCGGCCACACCCGGACGCCCGTGCGCCGGCGCCGCCCGGTGTCCAGATCCTCGAGGTTGCCGGCGACCACGAGCTGAGCGTCGGCTTTGCCGGCCAGCAGACTTCGGGCGACAGGACGATCCGGATCCCCGGTCCAGACACCGACGAGCGCGATGCGCGTGTCCTGGCGGTCATTGCCCGGGATCGGTCGGCGCTCCAGCCCCGGATCGCATGCGCCGCGCAGCCGGCCATCCAGCTCTGCACCTTTCCGCAGGCCGACTGGCCCGCCATCACCGAGCGCTGGCGCAAGCAGAGGCTGGCGCTCGACCGGGAATACCGCCGCATGGAACGGCTCGACGAATGCCAGCAGGCCGCCGAGCGCGACGGCCGGCGCCGCAGCGCCTGCGAGCTCGTCAGCGGCGAGAACGAGGAACCGCGCTACGAATACCGTCCCTGACGCGGCACCGCGGCGCAAACGCTGCGATGCGGCGACGGGTCGATACCAGCCGATATCGCGGACGATCGATCAGGCCGCGACCAGCTGACCGAACTCGGCCACCTTGGCGAGGTGATGGTCGACATCGCCGAACAGCGCGTCGATCATGGTCAGCCGCTTGAAATAGTGGCCGGCCTTGTACTCCATGGTCATGCCGATGCCGCCATGGAGCTGGATCGCGCCCTGGCCGATGATCTTGGCCGACCGGCCGATCTGCACCTTGGCGGCCGAGGCCATGGCGCGCCTCTCGGCCTCGTCCGGCTCGGACGCCGTCATCGCCGCGAGCATGGCCATGGACCGCGCCTGCTCCAGCGCCACGAACATTTCCGCCGCGCGGTGCTGCAACGACTGGAAGGCGCCGATATTGACGCCGAACTGCTTGCGGGTCTTCAGGTAGTCGACCGTCATGGCCTGCAGTTCGTCCATCGCGCCGACCGCCTCGGCGCTGAGCGCGGCGATGGCCTCGTCCGCCACCCGCTCGACCACGGCGAGGCCCCCTTCGGGATCGCCGAGAATGCCTTCCGGCCCGACCCGCACGCCGCTCAGTGTGACCTCGGCGGCATGCGTGCCGTCCTGGGTCGCGGTGTCGCGGCGGGTGAGGCCGGGGGCATCGCCCGGCACCAGGAACAGGCCGATACCGCCCCGGTCGCGGCGGCTGCCGCCGGTGCGGGCGGTGACGACGAGCATGTCGGCCGTTCCGCCGTTCACGACCACGGCCTTCTCGCCGTCGAGAACATAGGAGGAGCCGTCCTTTTTCGCCGTCGTCGAGACGTCGAAGAGGTCGTAGCGCGAATGCCGCTCGGTCGTGCCGAGGGCGAAGGTCCGCGAGCCCTCGACGATGCCGGGAATGTGCGCGGCCTTCTGCTCGGCCGAAGCGGCATGGCGCAGCACGCCGCCGCCGAGCACGACGGTAGCGAGATAGGGCTCCAGCACCAGAGAGCGGCCGAGCGATTCCATCACCAGCATGGTCTCCACGGCGCCGCCGCCGAAGCCGCCGTCAGCCTCGTCGAACGGCAGGCCGGTGAGGCCGAGTTCGGCAAACTTGGCCCAGACGTCCCGGGAGTAGCCACCCGGCTGGGCGGCGTAGGTCTTGCGCTTCTCGAAGTCGTAGGCGTCGGCCAGGAAGCCGTCGATCGAGTCCTTCAGGAGGCGCTGTTCTTCGGTCAGATCGAAATCCATCGTCGTTGAGATCCTGTTCGGCCCGTCACAGGGCGCAATGGAGGTCATCGGGGCGAACGGCGCGGCCTGCGCAGCATCCGCCCCGCGCGTCGTCAGAGCCCGAGGACGGCCTTGGCGATGATGTTTTTCTGGATCTCGTTCGACCCGCCATAGATCGACACCTTGCGGGTGTTGAAATAGGTCGGCGCGATGGTCTCCGCCCATTCCGGCCCGATCGGCGGCTCGTTCGAGCCGTGATCGTCCTCCGGCGCATAGGGCGCGGCATGCGGGCCGATCACCTCCATCAGCAGCTCGGTGGTCGCCTGCTGGAGCTCCGATCCCTTGATCTTGAGCACGGAGGATGCCGGATCGGGCTTGCCCTTGGCGCGCCTGGCCTCGGCCGCGATCACCCTGAGCTGGGTGATTTCAAGGGCCTTCAGCTCGATCTCCACCGCCGCCACCTTTTCGCGGAAGCGCTGGTCCTCGATCAGCGGCCGGCCGCCGCGCTGCTCGATCGCGGCGAGCTCCTTGATACGCCGGATGCGCTGCTTGGAAATGCCGATGCGGGCGATGCCGGTGCGCTCGTTGCCGAGCAGGAACTTGGCATAGTCCCAGCCCTTGTTCTCTTCGCCGACCAGGTTCTCGACGGGCACCTTGACGTCGTCGAAGAACACCTCGTTGACCTCGTGGCCGCCGTCGATCGTCTGGATCGGCTTCACCGTGATGCCCGGCGTCTTCATGTCGATCAGCAGGAAGGAGATGCCGAGCTGCTGCTTCACCGTCGGATCGGTGCGGACCAGGCAGAAGATCCAGTCGGCATACTGGCCGAGCGTCGTCCAGGTCTTCTGGCCGTTGACGATGTAGTGATCGCCGTTCTTCACCGCGCGCGTCTTCAGCGAGGCGAGATCCGATCCGGCGCCGGGCTCGGAGAAGCCCTGGCACCACCAGTCGTCGAGATTGGCGATGCGCGGCAGGTAATGCGCCTTCTGGGCGGCGTTGCCGAAGGTGGCGATGACCGGCCCGACCATGGTGATGCCGAAGGCGAGCGGCGGCGGCGAGGGCGCCATCATCATCTCTTCCTGGAAGATGTACTGCTTCACGGCGCTCCAGCCGGTGCCGCCGAATTCGACCGGCCAGTGCGGCACACCCCAGCCATGGGCGTTCAGCGTCTTCTGCCAGAACACGATGTCGTCGCGGGTGGCGTGATGGCCGGCGGCCAGCCGGTCGCGCAGCGCCTTCGGCAGGTTCTTGTCGATGAAGGCCCGCACTTCCTTGCGGAAGGCCAGCTCCTCGTCGGTGAACTTCAGTTCCATCTCCGTCCTCCCTCGATCCCGGGCAACGCGGCCATCGGCGCGACATACCCGTGCGAATGTTTCTTGGCCGCATTCAACCGCCATGCGGGCGCGCTGGCAACAGGAACCTGCGTGGCAGCCCTGCCTCATGGGCTCACCTCGACGCCTTGCGGCACGGGCACTCGCCGCTAGTCTCTGCCTTTCGACGGAGGGCCGCCGGCCCGTTCGACCAGGAGCATCCCATGGCATTCGATTTCAAAGGCAAACGCGTCGTGGTCGCCGGCGGCAGCCGCGGCATCGGCCGATCGATCGCGCTCGGCTTTGCGGAGGCCGGGGCGGATGTGTCGATCTGCGCGCGCAATGCGGCGGGCCTTGCCGCGACGTCGGCCGAGCTCGGCCGCTTCGGCGGCAAGGTTCACGCCGCGCCCTGCGATCTCGCCAGCGCCGAGGCGATCGCGGCCTATGTGCCGGCTGCGGCCGAGGCGCTCGGCGGCATCGACATTCTCGTCAACAACGCGTCCGGCTTCGGCCAGGGCGATACGGAAGCCGGCTGGGACGCGGGCCTCAAGGTCGACGTGATGGCCGTCGTCCGGGCGAGCCATGCCGCCGAGCCGTTCCTCGCCGCGTCCAAGGGCTCTTCGATCGTCAACATCGCCTCGATCTCCGGCTTCCGCCCGTCGCTGCGCACCGCCGCCTATGCCGCGGTCAAGGCCGCGGTCATCCACTACACGACCTCGCAGGCCGCAGCCCTCGCCAGAAAGGGCATCCGCGTCAACTGCGTCGCGCCCGGCTCGATCGAGTTTCCGGGCGGTCTCTGGGAGCAGCGCAAGACCGCCGACCCCGCGCTCTATCAGCGCACGCTCGCCGCCATCCCCTTCGGCCGCATGGGCAGCCCCGAAGAAATGGCCCATGTCGTGATGTTCCTCGCCTCGCCCTATGCGAGCTGGGTCACCGGCCAGACCATCGCCGCCGATGGCGGGCAGTTGCTCGGCTGAAACCGGACGGGCGCGCGACACGCGGCGGCCCGCCCCCCAAACATGTCACGGGGCCGGCGCCGTCGATGATCTCGGCCAAAGGCTAACCGGCGGATGGACCCGGGCCGCCCGGCGGCCAGAGCAGCGCGGCCTCCAGCCCGGGGCGGTCCGTGCGGTTGCGCAATTCGAGACGCGCGCCGAGGCGCCGCGCCGCCGTCTCGACGATGGTGAGGCCGAGGCCGGTGCCGGCGGCCGGGCTGTGCCGGCCGCGATAGAAGCGTCGCCGGACGAGGCCGAGATCCTCGTCCGGAATGCCCTGCCCCTCGTCGCGCACGACGATGCCCGCCGCGCCCGGGACCATCGTCCAGGTCACCGTGCCGCCGCCAGGCGTGTGATGCAGGGCATTTTCGTGCAGGTTGCGCAGGGCGAGCGACAGGCTCTCCCGCTCGGTGGTGAGCACCATCCGGTCGAGCGCGGGATCGATCACCACGTGCACCGTCCGCGCCGGGAGTGCGCCGTGCTCGTCGATCTCGCGCAGCACCTCCCCGATGGTGACGCGGCCGACGGCAAGCCCCGGCCCACCGGCTTCCAGCCTGGCGAGCGCCAGCAATTGCCGGACGAGCGCGGTCATGCGGTCCACGGACACGACGATCTGCCCGAGCGCGCCCGCGCGGATCGCGGGATCGCTGGCCGCCCGGGCGATCTGCGCCTGGGTCTTCAGGCCGGCGAGCGGCGTGCGCAGCTCGTGGGCGGCGAAGGCGGTGACGTCGCGCTCGTGGCGCCACGCCGCCTCCACCTTGGCCATCAGGCCGTTGAGCGCAACCGCCAGCGGCCGCACCTCGGCCGGCGTCCGCGCCGTCTCGATCGGGCGGACGTCGTCGGCCCGGCGCGCCGCCAGCTCGCCGGCCATGACGGCCAGCGGCCTGAGACCGCGGCCGAGGCTGAGCCAGATCAGCGCGCCGAGCGCCGGAATGACGACGAGTCCTGGCGCAAGCAGGCCGAAGAGAAGGTCGTTGACCAGTTTCTGGCGCAGGCTGATGCGGTCGCCGACCATCACCCGGAATCCCTTGGCCGGATCCTCGACGGCATAGACACGCCAGGTCTCGCCATCCACCTGCCGGTCGGAGAAGCCGGCGGCCTGGTCGCTCAGCTGGCTGTCCGGCGCGCCGACGGAACGGCCGACGAGACGGCCGTCGAACGACCAGATCTGGCAGGAGAGCTGGCGCGTATAGAGCGCCGGCTCAGCTCCGGCATCGGCCGCCACCGCGGCGGCGGCCGCGTGGGCGACCGTCATATTGCCGTTGGCGACCAGCGAATGGATCATCCGGGCGGCTTCCTGCAGCCGCGCGTCGAGGACGCGCGTCAGCTCGGCGCGGCTGCAGACCAGGATCCAGGCGGTGGCGCAGAGCCAGATGGCGCCGGTCGCCAGCACCAGGATGACGAACAGGCGGCCGCGCAGCGAGGTCATGGGGCGGTCCTCATGCGATAGCCGATGCCGCGCACCGTCTCGATGGCGCCGCGCCCGATCTTGGCGCGCAGGTGGTGCACATGGACCTCCACCGCATTGCTCTCCACGTCCTCCTGCCAGCCATAGAGGCGGTCTTCGATCTCGGCGCGCGAGCGCACGGTGCCCGGCCGCTCCATCAGGGCGGCGAGCACCGCGAATTCCCGCCGCGACAGCGCCACCGGCCGGCCGGCGACGCTGACCGAAAGCGTCGCCGGATCGAGCGCGATGCCGGCCGCGCGCATGACCGGCTCGGCCCGGCCAGCCCCCCGGCGCGCCGCGGCGCGCACCCGAGCGGCGAGCTCGTCGAGATCGAAGGGCTTGCCGACATAGTCGTCGGCGCCGGCATCGAGGCCACGGATCCGGTCGGCGACCTCGTCGAGGGCGGTCAGCAGCACGACCGGCGTGCGATCGCCGCCGCGCCGCATGGCGGCGAGCACGTCGAGCCCCGATCCGTCGGGCAGCATCAGGTCCAGCACCACCGCCTCGAACCGCGCCGCGGCGAGCGCGGCACGGGCATCGGCGCAGGTTTCGACCACGTCGACCGTCGCGCCGCCGAGGCCGAGGCCGACCTTCAGGCCGTCGGCGAGCACAGGATCGTCCTCGATCACCAGAATGCGCATGGCTGTCGCTTCAACACCTTTTGTTCTGCCCTCGCCCACCCGCCTTAAGGCTGACTTAAGGTGGTTTTCGGACAGGCCGGCGCTCTCATCAGCCAAAGGGCCGCCATGCCGGCATTTCTCCAGCGTCGCCAGATCCTCGCCCGTCTCCTCATGTGCGCGGCCCTGCTCCTTTTCGCAGCGCCGGCCGCAGCCGCGCCGGCGCCCGCAGACCAGATCTTCCGGCTCGCGGTCAGCCGGACGGCCGATGGCGGACTCGCCCTCACCTGGACGATCCAGGCCGGCAACTATCTCTACCGCGACAAGTTCGCCGCCAGCCGCGACGGCCGCGGCGTCGCCGTCGAAACACCTCCGGGCGAGGCGAAGGATGATCCGAATTTCGGCCTGGTCGAGGTCTATCACGACACCGTCGCGGCGCGCATCGCAGCGCCGCTGCCCGCGGCCGGCGTCCTGCGGCTGACCTGGCAGGGCTGCGCCGAACAGGGCATCTGCTACCCGCCGGTGACGCGCGCGCTCGACCTCGCAACCCTCGCCCAGACCGACGTCGCGCTGGACCTCGACGCACTCGCGGCCGGCGGCAGTGTCGCCGCCGCGCCGCCGGCTGCCGCTGCGGGCGGAGCGGAGGTTTTGGCTCCCGTCGCGAACGAGGCCTCGCCGGCCCTCCTCGCCGGCCGGTTGCTGCCCATGCTCGTGGCCTTTTTCGGCTTCGGCCTGCTGCTGGCGCTCACACCGTGCATCTTCCCGATGGTCCCGATCCTGTCGGGCATGCTCGCGCGCGCCGGAGAAACCCTGTCGGCAGGGCGCGGCCTGGTGCTCTCATCGACCTATGTGCTCGCCATTGCCGGGTCCTACGCGCTCGTCGGACTGGCCGCCGCGTGGTCCGGCCGGAACCTGCAGGCCGCACTGCAGACCCCGTTCGCCCTCGGCCTGACGGCGGCCGTCTTCGTCCTGCTCGCCCTGTCCATGTTCGGCCTGTTCGAGCTTGGCCTGCCGACCCGGCTTCAGCCGGCGGGAACCGGCCGCCGCCGGGGCACGATCGCCGGCGCCGCAGGCCTCGGCTTCGGCTCGGCCCTGATCGTCGGCCCCTGCGCGACGCCGCCGCTCGCCGCCGCCCTGCTCTATGTGGCGCAGACGGGCGATGCGCTGCGCGGCGCTGCCGCGCTGTTCATGCTCGGCCTCGGCATGGGCCTGCCGCTTGTCGTCTTCGGCACGCTCGGCGGCCGTTTCCTGCCGAAATCGGGCGCCTGGCTCGTCCGCGTCAGGCAGGGCTTCGGCATCGTCTTCCTCGGCATCGCCCTGACGCTGGTCACCCGCCTCCTGCCGCCGACCGAGACGCTCGGCCTCTATGGCCTCGCCGCGCTGGCGGCCGGGGTCTTTCTCGGAGCCTTCGACCGGCTGGTCCGTGATGCGGGCGTGCTGCCGCGCCTTGGCAAGGCCGCCGGCCTCGCCGCCGTGCTTTACGGCGCAGCCCTGATCCTCGGCTTCGCCGCCGGCGCCACCGACCCGCTGCGCCCGCTCGTCATGCTCGCGCGCAGCGGCGCGCCGCCTGCCACCATCGCCGCCACGCCGGTCGTTGTCACCGCGCCAGCGGGTTTCGACGCCGCGCTGGCCGAGGCGCGCAGACAGTCCCGACCGGTGCTCGTCAGCTTCACGGCGGACTGGTGCACAGTCTGCAGGTCCAACGAGCGGATCATGGCCGAGCCGGCGGTCGCGGCGCGCCTCGCGCGCCTCGCCGTGATCAAGGCCGATGTGACCGCCTACGACGCCCGGAGCCGCGCGCTGATGCGCCGCTTCGACGTGGTCGGCCCGCCGACGCTGATCCTGCTCGATGCCGCAGGCGTCGCCGCTGGCCCGGCCATCGTCGGCGCCATCCAGGCACAGGACTTCGCCCGACGCCTCGACCAGGCCGCCGGCGCGGGCGGCTGAGAGCGTGCCCGCCCGATTTCCCCTCCACATGAACGGATGACGCAGCCATGAACCGGCGATCCCTGATGCAGCTTGCGGCCTCGGCCGCCCTTCCCCTGTCGGCCTCGGCGGCCCGGGCCGAGGCCGTCGACAGGCGCGCGCTCCTCGCCGATCCCGAAGCTCCGACCGTCGGCAATCCGCAGGGCGACCTGACCATCGTCGCCTTCACCGACTACAACTGCCCCTATTGCAAGTCGTCCGCAGGGCCGCTCGACCGCACCGTCAAGACCGACGGCCGCATCCGCCTCGTCTACAAGGACTGGCCGATCCTTGCCGAAAGCTCGGTCTTTGGTGCGCAGCTCGCGCTCGGGGCCCACCGGCAGGGCCGCTACGAGACCGCGCACATGGCTCTGATGGGCATTCCAGACCGGGGCGCCTCGCAGGAGCGCATGCTGGCGGCGGTGCGGGCCACCGGCATCGACATGGCGCGGCTGCAGGCCGACCTCGACGCCCACAGCCCGGCGATCATCGCGCTGCTCCGCCGCAACATGGCCCAGGCCGAGGCGCTTGGCCTGCGCGGCACGCCAACCTTTCTCATCGGCCCGCTGCGCACCATGGCGCTGGACGAGGCCGGCTTCCGCCGTGCCGTCAGCGAGGCGCGCCGGCGCCAGGCCGGCAACTGACCGATCCTTCCGACCCTCCCCCAACGAACCGAAATACAGCTCGACATGCAGCCCCGCATTTTCAGCCGGTCCCGCATCCTTGGCCGGGCCCGCCTCCTCGCCACCCTTGTCCTGATTGCGGCCGGCACGGCCGCCTGCACCACGACCGGATCATCGCCGAGCCCGACGGCGGTGGCCCGCCCGGCCGTCGACCCCGAAACGGCCCGGCGCTATGCCGCGATCGAGACGGAGCGCTTCCGCGTGCCGGCCGTGTCGCTCGAAGATCTGAAACCCCAATATGTCCGCCAGCTCGTCGACTATCCGACACGCCAGCCGCCCGGCACCATCGTGATCGATCCGCGCAACCGCTTCCTCTACCTCGTCCAGGAAGGCGGCAAGGCGCTGCGCTATGGTGTCGGCGTCGGCAAGGAAGGGCTCGCCTTCTCCGGCTCGGCGACCATCGACCGCCGCGCGCAATGGCCGCGCTGGGCGCCGACGCCCGACATGATCCGGCGCGAGCCCGCGCGCTATGCCCGCTGGGCCGGCGGCATGGCCGGCGGCGAAAACAACCCGCTCGGCGCCCGCGCGCTCTACCTCTACCGCAACGGCCGCGACACGCTGTTCCGCATCCACGGCACCAACGAACCGTGGACCATCGGCGATGCGGTGTCCTCGGGCTGCATCCGCATGATGAACCACGACGTCATCGACCTCTACGACCGGATCTCCGCGGGCGCGCGGGTCGTGGTGCTGTAGCGGCGCCAGGAGGTGCCGGCGCCCGAGGCGTCCCGGCTCAGCCCTGCGGGGTCGAGACCTTGCGCTGGCGCGCGCGCTCGAGGCCGAGGCGGTGCTCGCGCCAGATGACGAAAATGCCGGAGGCGACGACGATGGTGCCGCCGGCCAGCACATAGGCGCTCGGCAGGTCGTGGAAGACGAGATAGCCGATGATGATCGCCCAGATCATCGAGAAATATTCGAACGGCGCGATCAGCGAAGTGTCCGCGTGACGATAGCTCATGGTCAGGAGGATCTGGCCGAGCCCGCCGAACACGCCGACCGCGAGCAGCACCACCGCCTGCCAGAAACCCGGCACGATCCACCGTCCCATGCCGGGCACCAGATAGGCGAGCGGCCAGGTGAACAGGGCGAGCACGGTGCACAGCATCATGAAGGTGAAGACGATCGCGGCCGTCGTCTCGGTGGAGACGAGCTTGCGCACCTGGATGGTGGCGAAGGCCGCGCAGACCGCACCGGTGAGCGCGAACATGGCGCCGACCGACTGGCCGTCGGACATGGCGCGGATGGCGTGCACGTCGAGATGCGGCCAGAGGATGACAACGACGCCGACGAAGCCGATGGCGACCGCCGACCAGCGATAGACCCGCACCTTCTCGCCGAGGATGAGCGCGGCGAGCGGCACCACCATGAGCGGCGCGGCGTAGCTGATGGCGGTGGAATCGGCGAGCGGCAGCAGGGTCAGGCCGACGAAGCCGGCAAACATGCCGGTCGCGCCGATCACGCCGCGCTTGATGTGCGAGGAGACGCTGGTGACGCGGAAGGCGTCCATGATCTCGTCGCGCCAGGCCAGCATGATGAACAGCGGCAGCAGCGCGAAGAACGACCGGCAGAACACCACCTGGCCGACCGGCACTTCCTTGCCCGCCACACGGACCAGTGTCGACATGCAGGTGAATGCCATGGTCGAAAGGACTTTGAGCAGGATTCCCGTGACGGCGCGGGAGAGAACGGGCATGGCGGGGGATGGACCGGTCGGTGAGCGGTATCCCCTTCAACCATGTTCGCTCCGCAATGAGGAGCCTTTTCTCCGCAGCATTGCCCTGCGGCCGATTTTTTGCTCGAAACGGCCGGAAAGCGCCAGTCCGCGCAAGCTCAGGCGAACTTTTTGGCGCCGGCGACGCAGGCGACCACCGCCACCGTCACCGCCAGCATGACCGGGCTGACGCTCTCGTGGAGCAGGGTCGCCGCCAGCGCCAGGCCGAAGAACGGCTGCAGCAGTTGCAGCTGGCCGACGGCCGCGATGCCGCCCTGGGCAAGGCCGCGGTACCAGAAGATGAAACCGATCAGCATGCTGAACAGCGAGACATAGGCAAGGCCGATCCAGGCCGGCTCGCCGATGCCGCCGAAGCCGGCCGGCCAGGTCACGGCGGTGAGCAAGACCATGAGCGGCAGTGACAGGACCAGCGCCCAGGAAATGACCTGCCAGCCGCCGAGCCGGCGCGACAGCACCGCCCCTTCCGCATAGCCGAGCCCGCAGACGATGATTGCGCCGAGCATCAGGAGATCGCCCAAGGGCGCCCGCGTGATGCCCTGACTGAACGCGAAGCCGACGACCAGGGCGCTGCCGATGAGCGAGAAGATCCAGAAGGCGAGCCGCGGCCGCTCGCCGCCGCGAACGACGCCGAATATGGCCGTCGCCAGCGGCAGCAATCCGACGAAGACGATGGAATGGGCGGCGGTGACATGTTTCAGCGCGAGCGCAGTCAGGAGCGGGAAGCCGACCACCACGCCGAGCGAGACGACCGCGAGCGGAACGAGATCCTGCCGCGCCGGACGCTTTTCCCGGAAGGCGGCGAGCAGCACGACCGCCAGCAGGCCGGCGATCGCCGCGCGCGCCACGGTGAGGAAGACCGGATCGAAATCGGCGACCGCGACGCGCGTCGCCGGCAGCGATCCCGAAAAGATCACCACCCCCAGGAACCCGTTCATCCAGCCGCTTGCCGTCTTGGTCACGTGACAGCTCCTTGTCGTGAGCGCCGCTCTATCGGCTGTTCGCCCTGGCCTCGCCAGTCACAATCCAGTACAATTTACATGAACCGTTATGGATGCGAGTGCAGTACGGATGCATCAGACCGTCGCCACAGAACGATCCGGCGCGACACGCATCGACCAGGTCATGGCGGCCATCCGGAGCCGGATCGCCGCGCGGACCCTGACACCGGGCTCGCGCCTGCCGTCGGTCCGCGCCTTCGCCAAGGCGATGCAGGTCTCGACCTCGACGGTCGTCGAGGCCTATGAACGGCTGGTCGCCGACGGCACGATCCACGCGCGGCCGGGCTCGGGCTTCTATGTCGCCGCGCCTCTGGCGCCGCTGTCCCTCGCCGAGATCGGCCCGAAACTCGACCGCGCCATCGATCCGCTCTGGATCTCACGCCAGGCGCTCGATGCCGAGGGCCTGCTGATCCCCGGCTGCGGCTGGCTGCCCGCCTCCTGGATGCCCGAGGAGGCGATCCGGCGGGCGCTGCGCCTCGCCGCCCGTGCCGATGCCGCCGTTCTCACCGACTATGGCGGCCCGCTCGGCCTGCCGCCGCTGCGCCAACTGCTGGCCCGCCGCCTTGCCGACCATGGCGTCACCGTGCCGCCGGAGCAGATCATGCTGACCGAGTCCGGCACCCAGGCCATCGATCTCGTCTGCCGCTTCCTGATCGAGCCCGGCGACAAGGTGCTCGTCGACGATCCCTGCTACTTCAACTTCCACGCGCTGCTGCGCGCGCATCGCGCCGAGATCGTCGGGGTACCCTATACGCCGACCGGCCCCGACATCGCCGCCTTCGGCGCGGCGCTCGCCGAACACCGCCCGCGGCTCTACATCACCAATTCCGGCCTGCACAACCCGACCGGCGCGGTGCTCTCGGCGGTCACCGCCCACCGCATCCTGAAGCTTGCCGACGAGGCCGGGCTCACCATCGTCGAAGACGACATCTTCGCCGATTTCGAGCATGTGCCTGCCCCGCGCCTCGCTGCCTTCGACGGGCTCGACCGCGTCATCCAGATCGGCAGCTTCTCCAAGACGCTCTCGGCCTCGATGCGCTGCGGCTTCGTCGCCGCCCGCCGCGACTGGATCGACGGGCTGGCCGATCTGAAGATCGCCACCAGCTTCGGCGGCGGCCGGCTCGCGGCCGAGCTCGTGCTAGGCCTGCTCACCGACGGCAGCTACCGCCGGCACATGGAGGCGCTGCGCGCCCGCCTCGCCCGGGCCATGGACGAGACGATCGAGCGGCTCGGCGCGCTCGGCATCAAGCCGTGGCTGAAGCCCGCGGCGGGCATGCTGCTCTGGTGCGAGCTGCCCGAGGGCATCGATGCGAGCGAGATGGCCCGGGCCTGCCTTGCCGACGACATCGTGCTGGCACCCGGCAATGCCTTCAGCCTGGCCGGCAATGCCGGACGGTTCCTGCGCTTCAACGTGGCGCAGAGCGCGGATCCGCGCATTGACCGCGCGCTCGAGAAGGCCATGGCAGGCGCAAGATCGGCGGGCCTTGGCTAGTCCGGCTCGCGCCTGATCATGATCGCGCAGGGGGTGTGCAGCTCGCCGGCGATGAAGGTGCGCAGCCCCACCCCGCCGCCGCGCTCGTCCGCCGCGACCTCGGTGCGATCGTCGCGGTTCTCAGCGGGCGTGCGATCGTAGGGCGGATCGACATAGCAGCCCCGGCCCCGGCCGACGACCCTGGCCGTCGCGACATCGATCAGCCGCGCCTCGCACAGGCTGAATTCCGGTTCGTCCTCGTCCTGCTGCGCGCAGCGGCTGGCGGCGATCGTGATGACATGCCGGCGCCCGCCGATCTCGATCCGCTGCGCCAGGAGCTGGAGCTGCGGCATGCCGTCCGGCGGCAGAGCCAGGCCGGGCGTAGCCAGGACATCGGCGGTCTGCGCGGCAATGACGTCGGACCAGGCCGCGGCGATCACCGGGTCCTGGTCCTGGCGCTTCAGGATCAGCAGTTCCAGGCGCTGCCAGGTGGCGGCCGGCTCCGCCTCTGCCGCTCCGGCCGCGGCGAACCAGCCGGCCGCGACGCAGGCAAGGATCAGCCCGCGACCGACGGTGGCGGCCGCCCGGCGGACCGGCACTGCGTTCCGGATGTCATGCGCGCGGCGAACCACGTGCCCCCCTTCCGTTCGACGGACAGTCCTCAGCTTCATCGCGACGATCTTCACCGACGGCGACCGTCACGACTGGCCCCATTCCTTGCGGCGGCGCTCGGGTTCCAGCACGGCCAGGCCGAAGACGAGCATGGCGCCGATCGCATAGGCGAGGATATCCCACCAATCCGGCGTTGCGCCGAAGACGATGCGAAGGGTTGGGCTGGGGATGCGCACACCGACGACCGTCAAGACATATTGCACCAGTTCCACGGCGGCGCCGGCGGCGAAAGCCAGGACGGCGACCAGCGCCGGGTCTGCCGCGACAAAGGCCCTGATCGCATAAAAGACCCACGCGACGGCGAGCACGTCGCCCAGGAAGCCGCGGACCCACCCGAGATTCCGGCCGAAGACGGCAAGCAGGACCAGGATCCCGAACAGCAGCACCGCGCGCAGGAACGAGGCCGGATCGAATGTCAGCCGCATGGTCGGGCCCCTGCTCGCCGCGGCCTGCCGCCGGCGGATGATGTGCAGCGGACCGGCTTCCTGACGAATCGGATGCCGGTCCCATCGGTCGTTAAGGCCGCAAATGATGGCGGGAGTCGGGACGGGCGATGCTTGGGCGCGTCCAGCTCCCGCCATTGCCGCGATCCGGCGGCGATCCGGAATTTCACCGGGATTATGGAAGCCGGCGCGCCGATATAGGCTTTGCCCGTCATCGCGCTGCGATCGCCAACAGAACACACGACCGAGGGGAATTTCGCCATGGACCGACTGACCGACACACTCAGCCGCGCCGCGCCGGTGATCCTGAGCCTGCTCCGGATCGTGGTCGGCCTCCTGTTCCTGCAGCATGGCCTGGTCAAGCTGTTCGGCTTTCCGATGGCCTCGCCGACGCCACCGGCGATGTTCTCGCAGATCTGGTTCGCCGGCGCGATCGAGATCGTCGGCGGCATCCTGCTCGTGCTCGGTCTGTTCACCCGGCCGGTCGCCTTCCTGGTATCGGGCGAAATGGCCTTCGCCTATTTCATCGGCCACCATCCGCGCGCGATCTATCCGATCCAGAACGGCGGCAATCTCGCCATTCTCTACTGTTTCGTCTTCTTCTACCTGGTCTTTGCCGGCGCAGGCCCGCTGAGCCTCGATGCCCTGCGCGGGCGCCGCCCAGCCTGATCCCTTCGGCCTCACCAGACGAAACGCAGGCCCGCGCTGCCGCCATAGGACAGGCCGCCGGACGAGACTTCGCCCGACACCTTGGCCCGCGCCGACCAGCCATTGCCGAAGCGCCATTCCGAACTGATGGAGGCGCTCAGCGCATCGCGCGGCGCCGCCGTGCCATGAACGACGAAGGCGGTTTGCGGCAGACTGTCGAAGGTTGCGAGCGCCACCGGCCGGCCGGAATAGTCGTGGCGCCAGGCAAGATGCCCGCGCAGCAGAAGGATCGACTGGTCGGTGATGGCAAGGCGCGTATCGAAGCGCAGGCCGAGCTCGCTCGTCAGGCTGTCGTAGCGGCGCGCGCCATAGCTGAGCGCGAAGGCGCCGGCCGCTTCGGTTCCGGTCTCGCCATAGCCCGGCTGCCAGAGGCTGCGGGCCTGCACCGCGGCAAACGGCGTGATGCCGATCACGGGGGCGACGGCGAACCGGTAGCCGGCTTCCAGCCGCCCGGCGAGGACATGGGCTCCGTAGCGCCCGGTCAATTCGCCGCCGCGGCCGGTCAGCGGCAGCTTGCGGCTGGTGGTGAGCGCGTAGTGGCCATAGGCTGCCGAGGCCGAGAGATAGAAATTGCCGATCCGCGTCGAGGCATAGAGCCCGGCCTTGAAGGCCTCGCCCTGGCCCGAGCCGAGCCCGCGCGAGAGGCCATAGTTGATCGCGGCGCCGGAAATGGCGAAACCGAACAGGCTACTGCCGTCGAGACGGTAGTCGGCACCGGCGGCCACGCCGGCGGAACGGGCGCTGAGATCGGCCGTGCCAAGCCGCGCATTGCCGTTCATCGCTCCCGCGCTGCCATAGGCCGTGCCCCAGCTGCTCCAGCGCCGCTCGGCATTGCCGGCGGCACGCCCTTCGAACGACGCGAAGGCCTGGGTCAGCCGGGCTGGCGCCGGCACGTCGCTCTCGGCGAAGGCCAGCGCCGGACCAGCGGCATCGGCCGCCGCCGCATCGCCGCGCGTCTCCATCGAGGGATCGAGCATCATGTCGAGGAACTGGCCCATGTCGCGGCCAGCCGCCACGGTGCCGCCGGTCGCGACCTCGCCTGACAGTTGCGACATCGCGGCGGCCAGTCCCGCCTTGGACAGGTTGAACAGGCCGATGAAGGATTCCGGCGCATTGCCGACCGAAAAAGCCGCGTCGATGGCGCCGGCGACGTTGCGCTGGTTGACGCGGGCATCGCCGGGCAGGAACGGCGAGATCGAATTCGGATCGAGCTGCAGGTAGACGCTGCTTGCCTCGTAGACGAGCTTCGGCTTGATGGTCAGCCCGAAGCCGGTGGTGAAGTCGATGCTGGAGAAGGTGCCGGCGAGGCCCCCGTCGGCATTCAGGATCAGATAGCGCGCATTGATCCTGTAGGTGCCGCCGGTCGGCAGGATCACCGCGCCGCCGGCGATGGTCGCCGTGCCCGTCACGTTGGTCCGATCCGCCGCCGTCGGCGAGACTTCGACGCGATAGGCGCTGCCGGCGGCCAGGATGAGATCGCCGGCGATCGTGATCGTGCCGATGGAATTGCCAGGCGCCAGCGCCGCCCCGTCATGGACGCGGGTGGTGGGCAGGCTGCCCACTCCGCCGACCGAACCGGCATTGATGTCGAGGCCGCCGGCCGCGACGAGCACGCCGTCGACGGTCACCGTGCCGCTGCTGGCGATGCCACCGGCAAGCGCATAGTGGCCGCCCGCGGCGACGGCGAGCCGCGCCCCCGCCGCATTGGCGAAGCTGTCGCTGCCGGTCACCGGGCCGGTGACGGCGAAACTGCCGCTATTGACCACCGGGCCGTCGATACGTCCGCCGCCCGCACGCACCGTTCCCGACGTGCTGAGGCCGCCGCTGATCGTCCCGTAGCTTTCCAGCGCACCGCTGTTCATGAAGCCGCCGCCGGTCGTCAGGCTGCCGCCGGCCTCGATCAGCGCCTGGCCGGCATTGGCGACGACGCCCGTGACCGCGTAGGCGCCGGAGCCGGACACGACGAATTCGGCGCCTGTCCGATTGGTCAGGCCGCGGGATGTCGCGACCAGGCCGCTGACGGCGAAGATACCGGCATTGTCGACCGCTGCGCCGAAGGTTCCGCCGCTCGCGACCGTCGTTCCCCGGTTGACGAGATCGCCGGTGACGAGACCGGCGGTCTGGACGAACCGGCCTGCCATGACCTCGACGCTGCCATCGATCGTGCCGCTGTTGGTGGTCGTCCCCGCGCTATTGGTGACCGCTCCCGTGACGATGCCGCTATTGTCGAAGCGCGCACCGTTGTTGATCGCGCCGAGCCAGGTACCGGCATTGCCGAGGGTGCCGGCATTGGTCGCGGCGCCCGTCCAGCTGGCGCCGCCGCGGTTGATGATCAGGCCGCCATTGATGACCGCACCGGTCCAGATGCCGCTGTTCTCGATGCCGCCGGCATTGTCCTGGACCGCGCCCGTCCAGACCCCCGTCGCCTGGTTGGTGATGGTGCCGCCATTGCTGACCACGACCGCCTGGGTCACGCCCTTGGCGCTGAAGCTGCCGGCATTCTCGAGCGTCGTCTGCAGCGTGCCGTCATTGGTCACGGCCGCACGGTTGACGAGGCGGCCGATCGCATAGCCAGCCCCGGCGTCGACGACCAGCGTGCCGCCGGCGGCGTTGGTGAACGTGTCGACGCTGGTCACCGTGCCGGTGACGCGGAAGCTGCCGGAATTGGCGATGGCGCCGTCGACCGCTCCGGCCTGCGCCTCGACGGACGCGCTGTTGGTCAGGCCGCCGCGGATCGCGCCGGACTGCTGGATGAGGACGCCGCCGGTCACCCCCACGCCGCCATCGAGCGTGCCGGCATTGGTCACCGTGCCGGCCGTGCTGGTCAGAAGGCCCGAGACGGTGCCGCCCGCCCTGTTGATGAAGGTCGCGGCATTGTTCACGGCGCCGGTCAGCGCCGCGCTGTTTTCGACCGTGCCGGTGCCGGACACCGTGACAGTGCCGACGATGGTGTTGTTGTTGATCAGGATACCGCCCGAAACCGTCGCCCCGTCGTTGAGCGAACCGGCATTGGTCGTGGTCCCCGCCGTATTGGTCAGGAGACCCGAGACGGTGCCCCCCGCCCTGTTGGTGAAGGACGCCGCGTTGTTGACCGCACCGGAGATCGTGGCGCCGTTCTCGACCGTGCCGGTGCCCGACACCGTGACGGTGCCGGCGATGCTGCCGGTGCTCGTCAGGATACCGCCCGAAACCGTCGCCCCGCCATTGAGCGCGCCGGCATTGGTCATCGTCCCCGCCGTATTGGTCAGCAGACCGGAAACCGTACCGCCGGCCAGATTGGTGAAGGTCGCGGCATTGTCGACCGTTCCGGCAATCGTCCCGCTGTTCTCGACCGTACCGGTGCCCGACACCGCGACCGCTCCGCTCATGCTGCCGGTGCTCGTCAGCATCCCGCCCGAAACCGTCGCCCCGCCATTCAGCGCGCCGGCATTGGCCGTGGTGCCCGCCATGTTGGTCAGGAGGCCCGAGACCGTGCCGCCGGCCTTGTTGATGAAGGTTGCGGCGTTGCTCACCGGCCCCGCAATCGTCGCGCCGTTCTCGACGGTGCCGCCGCCCGACACCACGACCCCGCCGGCGATGCTGCCGGTGCTGGTCAACGTTCCGCCCGAAACGGTCGCACCGCCATTGAGCGCGCCGGCATTGGTGGCGGTGCCCGCCGTGTTGGTCAGGAGGCCCGAAACCGTTCCGCCAGCCAGATTGGTGAAGGTCGCGGCATTGCCGACCGTTCCGGTGATCGCCCCGCTGTTCTCGACAGTCCCCGCGCCCGATACGGTGATCGCGCCGGTGATGCTGCCTGTGCTCGTCAGGATGCCTCCCGAAACGCTGGCGCCGCCGTTCAGCGCGCCGGCATTGGTCGCCGTGCCCGCCGTGTTGGTCAGGACGCCGGACACCGTGCCGCCAACCTTGTTGATGAAGGCCGCGGCATTGTCGACCGTCCCCGAGATCGCGCCGCTGTTCTCGACCGTGCCTGTGCCCGACACGACGACCGCGCCGGCGATGCTGCCGGTGCTGGTCAGCGTGCCGCCTGAAACGGCGGCGCCACCGTTCAGGGCCCCGGCATTGGTCGTGGCGCCCGCCGTGTTGGTCAGGAGGCCCGAAACCGTGCCGCCAACCTTGTTGATGAAGATCGCGGCATTGTCGACCGTTCCGGCGATCGTCCCGCTGTTCTCGACCGTGCCCGCGCCCGACACGGCGACCGCGCCGGCAATGCTGCCGGTGCTGGCCAGCAGGCCGCCGGACACGGTCGCGCCGCCGTTCAGCGCGCCGGCATTGGTTGTCGTCCCCGCCGTATTGGTCAGGAGACCCGAGACCGTGCCGCCAACCTTGTTGGTGAAGGTCGCGGCATTGTCGACCGTTCCGGCGATCGCGCCGCTGTTCTCGACCGTGCCCGTGCCCGACACGACGACCGCGCCGGTGATGCTGCCGGTGCTGGTCAGCGTGCCACCCGAAACGGTGGCACCGCCGTTCAGCGCACCGGCATTGGTCGTGGCGCCCGCCGTGTTGGTCAGGAGACCCGAGACGCTCGCGCCCGCCTCATTGGCGAAGGTCCCGGCATTGGCGATCCTGCCGGTCCAGGTTCCTTCGTTGACGAGGCGTCCGCCGGCGTCGTTCGTCGCGTTGCCGGTCCAGGTGCCGGTCGACGCATTGGTGATCGTGCCGCTGTTCGACAGCACATCCGCCCGGGTCGTCCTGGTGTTGGTGAAGGTGCCGGAATTGCTGAGCGTGGTGGTCAGCGTGCCGTCGACCACGACCGCACCGGCATTGCCGAGCGAAGCGACCTGGTAGTTGCCGCTCGCTGCGATCGCCAGGGTCGCGCCGGCCGCATTGGTGAAACTGCCGCTGCTGGTCACCGTGCCGCCGACCGTGAAGGTGCCGGCATTGTTGGCGATCGCCCCATCGACCGTCCCGCCATCGGCATGAACCGTGCCGGTATTGGTGAGCCCACCCGCCAGGGCGCCGCTCGATGTCAGCGTGCCCGTATTGCCGATGCCGGAACTGCCGGTCAGCGAACCGCCGGCCGCGACCGTGATCGTGCCGGCATTGCTGACGAGGCCCGCCACCGTGTAGCTGCCGCCTGCCGACACGGCGAGCGTCGCGCCCGCCGCGTTAGTGAAGGTCGAATTGCTGGTCACCGTACCGCCGACCGTGAAGGTGCCGGCATCGTTGGTGATCGCCCCGTCGACCGCGCCGCCATTGGCAATGACCGTACCGGTATTGGTGAGCCCACCCGCCAGGGTGCCGCTCGATGTCAGCGTGCCCGCATTGCCGATGCCGGAACTGCCGGTCAGCGTACCGCCGGCCGCGACCGTCACCGTGCCGGCATTGCTGACGAGGCCCGCCACCGTGTAGCTGCCCGTCGCCGACACGGCGAGCGTCGCGCCCGCCGCATTGGTGAAGGTCGAATTGCTTGTCACCGTGCCGCTGACATTGAACGTGCCGGCATTGTTGGCGATCGCTCCGTCGACCGCCCCGCCATTGGCATGAACCGTACCGGTATTGGTGAGGCCGCCGGTCACCGTACCGCTCGAGGTGAGCGTACCGGTATTGCCGATGCCGACGCTGCCGGTCAGCGTGCCGCCGGCGGCGACCGTCATCGTGCCGGCATTGCTGACGAGGCCGGCCACCGTGTAGCTGCCCGTCGCCGACACGGCGAGCGTCGCGCCCGCCGCATTGGTGAAGGTCGTGTCGCTCGTCACCGTGCCGGTGACGTTGAAGATGCCGGCATTGTTGGCGATCGGCCCGTTGACCGCGCCACCTTCGGCATTGAATGTGCCCCGGTTGACGATATTGCCGGTGACGGTGCCCGCCGTCGTCAGGGTGCCGGTATTGGTAATGCCGCCATTGCCGGTCAGGACGCCGCCGGCCGCAACGCCCAGCGCGCCGGCATTGTTGATCGCTCCACCGACCGTGTAGCGGCCGGTCGCGTTCACGACCAGCGTCGCGCCTCCGGAATTGGTGAAGGCGCCGCTGGTAGTGCCCGTGCCGCCGACGGTGAAACTCCCGCCGCTGTTGTTGTTGACGTTTCCATTGATCGCTCCGCCATTCAGGATGACGGTGCCACGGGTGATAACGGCGCCGGAGACCGATCCCGCGGTCTGGGTGAATGAGCCGCTGTTGATCGTGAGGCCGCCCGTGATGGTGCCGCTATTGGTGATGGAGCCGAGCGTCAGAGTGACGCCGTTGAAGATCGAACCGCTGTTGTCGAGCGTGCCGCCGGTGAGATAGGCGCCGTTGTTGAGATTGCCGGTAGTGGTCGTGCTGCCGCTGCCCTGGTTCAGGATGCCGGTGACCGTGCCGCTGTTGGTGAAGGTGCCGCTGTTGTTGAACGGCCCCTGCATGGTTCCCGAATTGTTGAAGGTGCCGCCATTCGTCGCCGTGCCCTGCAGCGTGCCCTTGTTGATGAAGGTGCCGCCGCCATTGTTGGTGACGTTGCCGGTCCAGGTCCGGCCGGTCTCGTTGGTGATCGTTCCGGTGTTGCCGAGGACCGCGCCGGTCCAGGTCCCGCCGGCATTGGTGATCGTGCCGCTGTTCGAATTGACCTGCGAATTCATCGCGGCATTGTTGGCCACCGTGCCGCTATTGGCGATCCGGCCGCTGAACGTGCCGTTGTTCTGCAGGACGCCACCGTTGGTGGTGATGCCGGTGACCGACATCGTGCCGGTGCTCTGGACCGTCACCGCGCCGCCGTTGGCCAGCGTGTTGCTGATGGTCAGCGCCGTTCCGCCATTGACCTGCATGCCGGCGCCGGCATCGACCGACCAGGCAAGGCCGTTTGAACCGGACACCGACCAGGTGGCGGAACCGGTCACCTGCATAAAACCGAAACCGGTATATTGGCCGCCGATCTGGTTCGTGTTGAACGCGCCGTTGCTCGCGCCGCCGAGCCGCAGCGTGTCGTTGCCGTCGCCGGCGACCCGGCCGGTGATCGACGAGCCGTTGCGGATCTCCAGGACGTTGTTGCCGCCGGTGAAGGTGATGGCATTGGCCTGGCCGCCCGTGCCGGTGCCGCCGGCTATGCTGCCCGCATTGATGATGGTGAGGTTCGAGCCGTAGATGCCTTCGCCGCCCGCGCCCTGCGTGCCGGCCCGTGCCGGGCGGACCGGATCCTGGCCGGTGCCGCCGGCCCCGCCGGCCCCGCCGGTGCCGCCTTGGACGCTGCCATTGTTGATGAAGGTGAAGTTCGACCCGTAGACGCCGACGCCGCCGTCGCCGCCATTGCCGCCGGCGCCGCCGATGCTGCGCGTCTCGGCGCCCGCCGCCGAATTGGAGGCATTGCCGCCGGCGCCGCCCGTGCCGCCGAGTCCGCCGAGGACGGTGCCATTGGACGTGATGACGGCTCCGCCGCCACCGACCACGCCATAGCCGGCCGCGCCGCCACCACCACCGCCGCCGCCGCCCAAGGCCCCGGTCGAAGAATTGTTCGCCGCGATATTGCCGCCGCGGCCGCCCGTGCCGCCCGTGCCGCCGGTCACCGATCCGATGGTGGCGTCGCTGTTGATGATGGTGCCGTGCGCGCCGCCATTGCCACCACCGCCGCCGCCGGGTGCGAACATCGTGCTGTCCTGGCCGGCATTGCCGGCCGTGCCGCCATAGATGATCACTTCCGGGCTGCCAGGACCAGGAGAACCGGCATTGGTGTAGCCGCCGGTGCCGCCGATGCCGCCGCCGGCGCCGCCACCGCCACCGCCGCCATTGCCCAGGAAAAGCACGACGTAGCCGGGATCATGGACGTTGGCGTGACTGCCCTCGCTGCCCGCCTGCCCCGGTGCCGTCGCGCCCGCGCCACCGAGGACCATCGGGGCGCCGGGACCGCTGTCATAGTAGCCGCCGACGCCCGAACCGCCGGTGCCGCCGGAGGTCTGGGCCGACGCCGACGTCAGGGGCAGGCCGAAGGTCGAACCGACGGCAAACGTCAGCGGACCGAGAACCCGGCCGACAGTTGCCAGCGGGGCCGCCGTCCGGCGCGCCCTTCGATGTCTCCAGCGTCGCTGACCCACGCTCCGAACGCCCTGCCCTTCCACCGCCCGTCCTGCAGCGGGTCCATGACGCTAGGGCAAGGCAGAATGCGGCGTCTTCCCACTGAGCGCAGGAACTCGCGGTTAACCAACAGGCACGCGAAAAGGCCGCGGCGCACCGGCCGCGGCCCCGGGGCAAAGCTCTCGGTTCCTGGTTCGTCAGGCCGCCTTGCGGGCGGCGACGGCATTCTGGATCGTCTGCCAGACGCGTTCGGGCGTCGCCGGCATGTCGATCTCGCGGATGCCATAGGCCCGCCAGAGCGCGTCGACCACCGCGTTCATCACCGCCGGGCAGGCGCCGATCGTGCCGGCCTCTCCAGCGCCCTTGATGCCCAGAAGATTGGTGACGCAGGGCACGTTGCGCGTCTCGAAGTGGAAATTCGGGACATGGTCGGCCCGCGGCATCGCATAGTCCATGAAGGAGGCCGTCAGAAGCTGACCGGAATCCTTGTCGTAGACGGTGCGCTCCAGCAGCGCCTGGCCGATGCCCTGGACGATGCCGCCATGGATCTGGCCGGCGAGCAGCACCGGATTGATGGTGACGCCGAAATCGTCGACCACCGTATAGGCCACCACCTCGGTGCGGCCCGTCTCCGGATCGATCTCCACCTCGGCAATATGGGTGCCGTTCGGAAAGGTCGGCTCGGGCGGCGTCCAGGTGCCATGGGTGCTGAGCTTGTCCTCTGCACCCGGCAGGTTGGCGACCGCCTGATAGGTCAGCGCCTTGTCGGTGCCGACGACGCGCACCGTGCCGCCGGCGATTTCGAGATCACCGACCCCGACCTCCATCTCGGCGGCTGCCAGCTCCTTGATCACGTCGACCAGCTTGCGCGCGCCGACATCGACGGCCGCGCCGCCGACGGGGAGCGAGCGCGAGCCGCCCGTCCCGGTGCCGGTCGGGATCAGCGCCGTATCGCCCTGGATCACCGTGATCTTCTCGATGGGGATGTCGAGATGCTGCGAGGCGAGCTGGGCATAGGCGGTCTTGTGGCCCTGGCCGTTCGACTGCGTGCCGATCTTCAGCGTCACGCCGCCGTCCTTCTCCAGCGTCATCCAGGCGTTCTCGGGATTGCCGCCACCGCAGGCCTCGATATAGGTGGCCATGCCGATGCCGCGCACCCGGCCCTGTTTTTTCGCCGCCTTGACCCGGTCCTTGATCGTATCCCAGCCCGCCACCTCCATGGCGCGGGTCATGTGGCCGTCGAACTCGCCGGAATCGTAGGTCCGGCCGACCGGCGTCTTCCATGGGAACTGGTCCGGCCGGATGAAGTTGCGCCGGCGCACCTCGGCTGGCGTCAGGCCGGTCTCGATGGCGATACGGTCCATCAGCCGCTCGATCAGATAGGCCGCCTCCGGCCGCCCGGCGCCGCGATAGGCATCGACCGGCACGGTATTGGTGAAGGCATAGGTCAGCGAGACGTGGATGGCCGGGATGGCATAGACGCCGGCGAGCATCAGGGCGCCGACATAGGGGATGAAGGTCGAATATTGCGAGAGATAGGCGCCCATATCGGCAACCGTCTCGACCTTGACGCCGAGGACGCGGCCGCGCTTGTCGAGCGCGGCGGTGGCCGTGGACACGTTGTCGCGGCCCTGCGAACAGGCCATGAAATGCTCGGCGCGCTCCTGCACCCAGGCGACCGGCTTCTTCAGCTTGCGCGCGGCCAGCATGCACAGCGGATATTCGCGGAACATGAAGGTCTTGGTGCCGAAGCCGCCGCCGACATCGGGGGTGATCACCCGGATGCGCTCCTTCGGGATGCGGAAGATCTTGTCGGCCAGGATCGCCTGCACGCCGTGCGAGCCCTGGCTGCCCATGGTCAGGGTGAAGCTCTTGGCCTTCGTGTCGTATTCAACGAGGCAGCCGCGCGTCTCCATGTAGTTGGTGACGAGGCGGTTGTTGACGATCGTCAGGCTGACCGTGCGGGCGGCCTTGGCAAAGGCCTTTTCGGTGGCCTCCGCATTGCCGAGCTCGACCTCCGCGGCGACATTGCCGGAATATTCGGGCCAGATCTGCGGCGCGCCCGGCTTCAGCGCGTCGACCGCGTCGACCACCGGATCGCGCGGCGAATAGTCCACCTGGATCGCTTCCGCCGCATCCTTCGCCCGTTCCAGCGTGTCGGCCACCACGAAGGCGATGCCGTCGCCGCCGTGGCGCACGGTCTTCGAGCAGAGCACCTCCCAGGGCGGCGCGACGATCGGCTTGCCGCTCTTGGTCGGCACGACCGACATCAGCGGCAGGTGCCCGATGCCTTCCAGATCGTCCGCGGTGAACACCGCCTTCACGCCCTTCATCGCCCTGGCGGCCGATGTGTCGGTGATGGTGAAGTCGGCAAAGGCGTAAGGCGCACGCAGGACGTAGCCGACGAGGGCTCCTTCCGGAACGAGGTCGGCGACGTAGCGTCCCTCGCCCTTGATCAGCGGCGCGTCCTCGAGGCGGGTCGGCGCCTGACCCATTCCGAATTTCGTCGGCGTCATGAATGATGCTCCGGGCTGTCGAGCGAGGATGGAACGGCCGCGCCGCATCGCGCAAGACCCGCCAGACGCAACGGCGCAATGCAGGTCTGGCCACCGCCGGGCGCGGCGGGCCCGCAGGCCGCACACCTTTCAGATAGGCATGCGGACCGTCCTGACCAAGGGGCAGGCGCGCGCGCCGGTCCGGCCGGAAGCCGCCCCTCGCATTGCCGGCACGGCCTCCCCATCTCTCCGCCACCCCCTTCAGGAGAGCCTGTTCAGATGCTCGCTGTCACTCCCCGTTTCGTCCTCGACGAGGACGCGCCGGTGGCCCCGTCGGCCATCCCCGCCGACGGCGCCGGCGATGCCGCGCTGCTCGACGCCTATTCCACTGCCGTGACCAGGGTGGTCGAGGACGTCGGCCCGGCCGTGGTCAAGCTGACCGTCGCCGGCCGCGACAACCGCCGCGCCGGCACCGGCTCGGGCGTCATCATCTCGCCCGATGGCCTCGTTCTGACCAACAGCCACGTCGCCGGCGGCGCCCGTGCCATCCGGGTCGCCACCCAGGACGGCCGCGACCTGTCGGCCCGGCTGATGGGCGACGATCCCGACACCGATCTCGCCCTCGTCAGGGTCGACGACCCGGCCCTGCTGCCCGCCGCCAAGCTCGGCAGTTCCAAGGCGCTGAAGCGCGGCCAGCTCGTCGTCGCCATCGGCAATCCGCTCGGTTTCGAATCGACCGTCACCGCCGGGGTGATCTCCGCGCTCGGCCGTTCGCTGCGCGCCCAGACCGGCCGGCTGATCGACGACGTCATCCAGACCGACGCCGCGCTCAATCCCGGCAATTCCGGCGGGCCGCTGGTCGCCTCCTCCGGCGAGGTGATCGGCATCAACACCGCGGTCATCATGGGCGCCCAGGGCATCTGCTTTGCGGTGGCCGCCAACACGGCCGAGGTGGTCCTCGGCGAGCTGATCCGCCACGGCCATGTCCGGCGCGCCTTTCTCGGCATCGGCGCGCAGCAGATCGCGCTGCCGCGGCGGCTGGTCGCCGCCCTCGGCCTCACCGCCGCTTCCGGCGCGATGATCGCCTCGGTCGACCCCGAAGGTCCGGCCGCCAAGGCGGGCCTGCGCGAAGGCGACGTGCTGGTCCATCTCGACGGCATGCCGGTGACCGGCGCCGACGACGTCATTCGCCTGATGGTCTCGGCCCGCATCGGCCGCCCGCTGGAGGCGACCTATCTGCGCGGCGGACGGATCGACTATGCGAGCGTGACGCCGACGGAGCGGAAGCGCTGAACGGCCACGGCCGGCACGGCCCGAGGAGCCGCGCCGGCCGACCGAACGATCCGGTTATAGCACCTATAGGATCTCTCTCTTAGACCCCGCTGCCCCGGCGGCGTAGCAATCATCGTGCGGTCACGGTTGTGAGGAAAGCGCGATGAAATTCGGCCTGATGACGCAGATCCAGGTGCCCAAGCCCTGGACCGAGACCACCGAGCGCAATGCCTTCTGGGACGGCCTCGCCCAGGGCGTCGCGGCCGAGGCTGCGGGCTTCAGCCATTTCTGGATGACCGAGCAGCATTTCCTCATCGAGATCGGCCATGCGCCGGCTTCCGACCTGTTCCTCGCCGCGCTCAGCCAGCGCACAACGACGCTGCGCATGGGGCTCGGCGTCGTGCTGCTGCCGCTGCACAATCCGTTCAGCGTCGCCGAGCGCGTCGCGACCCTCGACATTCTCAGCAATGGTCGCGTCGAGTTCGGCACCGGCCGGGGTACCACGCCCTATATCCTGGAGGGCATGGGCGTCGACCCCGCCAAGGGCCGCGAGCTTGGCAAGGAATCGCTCGAAGCCATCCTCAGGATGTACGAGCACGACTATTTTCCCGGCTACAAGGGTGCCCATTTCGATCTGCCGGCGCGCCATGTGACGCCGCGGCCGATCCAGCGGCCGCATCCCCCGCTCTGGATCGCCGCGACCAATCTCGAAACCTATGAATTTGCCGGCCGCCAGGGTTTCGGGGTGATCGGTGTGACGCGCAACAGCCTGACCGAGACCAAGGCGGCGGTGGAACGCTACCGGGCCGCCGCCGGCGGCAGCGACCGGTCGAGCCAGATCGGCAAGGTCGCCAACAACCAGGTCGCGGTGTTCGGCATTGCCTGCTGCCACGAGAACGACCGCGTCGGCCGCGAGCTCGCCTGCGCGGCGGCGCGCTGGTACTACGGCGACAACGACGCCGAGCTCAACCATCTGCGCTTCAACACGGCCGGCGGCGTCGAGAAGGTGCGCGCGCGCATCGCCGCGCTCAGCAACGACGAACTGATCGAAAGCGGCATGGCGCTCGGCGGCGATGCCGACACGCTGTCGCGGCAGGTCGAGAACTGGGCCAATTGCGGCCTCGACCAGATGATCTTCATGATCCAGGCCGGCCGGACCACCCATGACCAGGTGATGCGTTCCATCGAGCTGATCGGCGAGAAGGTGATCCCGCGCTTCGCCGACCGGGACTATGCGATGGCCGTCTGAGCCGGCCCGCCATGTCGAAATCCGATTTCCCGCCGGAGGAATTCGCCGATCGGCTCGCCCGCCTGCGCCAGGCCATGTCCGCCGCCGCGCTCGACTGGCTGCTGGTCTTTCACCCGGTCTCGATCCACTGGCTGACCGGTTCCGATGCCAAGAGCTACCAGGCCTTCCAGTGCCTCATCGTGCCCGTGGCCCCGGCGCCGACGGTCATGTTCACCCGCCGCTCGGAAGAGGCCGAGTTCCACGACGACGCGCTGGTCGGCACGCTCGCCACCTGGGGCGGCCCCGATCCCGAGGATCCGCTCGCCGCCTTCGAGCGGCTGGTCGGCCGCCTCGGGCTGCATGAGGGCCGCGTCGGCATGGAGGTGCCGGCCTATTACCTGCACCCGCACCACTATCTGAAGATCAAGGCCCTGCTCGGCCGCGCCCTCGTCGGCGAGCCGAGCCAGCTCGTGCACGACCTCAAGCTGCGCAAGTCGCCACGCGAGATCGCCTTCATCCGCACGGCGGCGGCGATAGCCGACCGGACCGTCGAGACGCTCGCGGGCGCGCTCCGCCCCGGCCGCAGCGAGCTGGAGGTCGCCGCCGAGATCTTCCACACCATGCTCGCCGCCGGCGGCGGCCAGCCGGCGACCCCGCTCAACCTGGTGTCCGGTCCGCGCGCGGCCTTCAGCCATGGCGCGCCGACCGAGCGGCGGCTTTGCCTCGGCGACACCGGCAACGCCGAATATTGCGTGCCCTACCGGCGCTATTCCGTCACGATCGGCCGGCAGTTCTCGATCGGCCCGCCATCGCCGCGCCTGCGCGCGCTCCACGACGTCGTCCGGCGTGCCGGCGACGCCGCCATCGCCGCGATCCGGCCGGGCGTTGCCGCGACCGTCCCGCACGAGGCGGCCCGCGCGATCATCGCGGAAGCCGGTCTCGATGCCGCCCGGGTCCACCTGACCGGCTATGGCGTGGCGCCGGCCTTCCCGCCGGCGACGGCCGAGCCGGTCCAGCTCTTCGCCGGCAGCCCCTACCGGCTGGATACCGGCATGGTGCTGTCGGTCTGCCCTCCGGTCTTCATCACCGCCGAGCGCCTCGGCGTGCGGCTCGTCGACAATGTGCTGGTGACCGATACCGGCGCCGAGCGGCTCTGCACGGCCGCGCGCGACCTCATCGTGGTCTGAACGGCTTTCAGGGTTCGGGGATCTCGCCGCGCCAGACACCCGAGCGGACGAGGTCGCGCACGACCTCCTGCACCGTTTCCGACAATTTGCCGATGAGCACCTGCTGCGCCTCGGTGCGCGGCACGTTCTGGCAGGTGATCAGCGCGAAGGGCCAATAGGCCGCAGGCGCGAAGGAGCGGATTTCCAGCTCGCCGCGGCTCAGCTCGTCCTCCACCGAGCCGCGGGTCAGGAGGCTGAAGCCGACGCCCTGGCGCAGCAGCGCGCGGGTGATCGTCGTATCGTCCACCTCGACCTTCGCCGACAGGGAAATGCCGCGCTCCGCCGTCCATTTGTCGAGCAGGCGGCGCGACGCATTGGGCCGGCTCGGCAGGATCAGCGGCAGCCGGGCGAGATCCTCGGTGCGCACCGGTGCCCCGCCGGTGCCGAGCGCGCCGGGCCGTCCCACCAGGAACACCTCCTCGTTGAGGAGGGGCGTCGCCTCGAACCCGCGCTGCGGCACCGGATCGTGCAGGCAGGCGAGATCGACCTGGCCGCGTACCAGCCATTCGTGGATATAGCCGCTGAAGCCGCCGACGATCTTCAGGAAGACATGCGGATGGGCCTGGCCGAACCGCTCGACCAGCGGCGGCACGATGAAATGGCCGGCCGCCGGCGGCACCGCGAAGGAAATGACGCCCGACAGGCCGGCATGGCCGCTGCGGATCTCGGCCTTGGTCTGCTCGATCTGGCGCAGCAGCAGCTGGCTGCGCTCGAGAAGGAGCTTGCCGGCCTCCGTCAGGGTGACGCCGTGGCCGTGGCGCTTGAACACCGGCCGGCCGAGCTCGTCCTCCAGATTGCGGATGGTCCGGCTCACGGCCGGCTGGGAAATGCGCAGAAGCTCGGAGCCGCGGCTATAGCTGCCGCTCTCGGCCACCGTCTGGAAATAGCGAAGCGCCCTGATATCCAAGCCACCGTCCCGTCAGATCAATTCAGGCATGAGACGCTGCCGAGACTATCAGAACCTGAACAAGAGAAAGAAATGCGCGGGCAGTGCCAGGCCATGCCCGCCGGCGGCGCGCATGCCCCGGCCAGCACCGGTCAGTCCGGCCCCTCGCCCGCGCGCGCCTGGGCTGCCCGCACGAAGCCGGCCATGTCGGCAAGCTTCACCTCGCAGAGCGATACCGACTGGGCGCCGGCGATGAACGGCCTCAGCACAGCCGCAAAGGTCTCGGCATAGGCGCGCGAGGCCTCCCAATCGTCGACGCTCTGCCGGTCGGCCCAGAACGTGAGGGTGAAGAGGTTCTCCGGATCATTGGCATCGCGGGTCACCAGGCGGCCAAGGAGACCCGGAGCCTCGATCGCCATCAAGCCGCGATAGCTGCGCTCGATCGCGTCCCAGCTGCCCGGATAGGTCTTGCCCCAGTAGATGCGGACGAACATGGGCACCATCTCTTCCTGAAGGGAGACATCCGGGCGTCGGGTCGCCGAGGCGGCCCGGTGGCTAATGCGGCACGACGGCCGCCTCGATGCCGCGGCCGATCCGCGCCTTGGCGAAATCGACCACCTGGCGACCGACCTCCTGGAGCTGGAACCGCGCCGAGAGGTCGAGACAGTCGCCGGCCGCGTCGAAGACCGGCGTCGCGGTGTTCAGCATGGCGGCGAGCGGCGTCGGCCAGCCGCGCAGGGCATGGGCAATGCCGCGCAGAGCTGCCAGCGTCTGGCCGCCCGCCTGCCAGCCACCGGCGCAGACGATGAGCCCGACGGCAAGGCCGTCGAAATAGACGCGCTCGTCGGCCCTCAGGTCCTCGGTATAGTCGAGCGCGTTCTTGACCAGCCCCGACATGGAGCCGTGATAGGCCGGAGAGGCGACGATCACCCCGTGGCAGCGCCGGAACGCCGCGACGAGCCGCGCCGCTTCAGGCGTGCGCTCGACCTCGCCCGGCACATACATGGGCAGCATGAGGGAAGGTCCCGCGATCATCAGCGTCTCCGCGCCGTGCGCGGCCGCCGCCTTCAGGCTCAGGGCCAGCGCACGCTCGGTGGACGACCCTGCCCGCGTGGTCCCGCCGAGACCGAGGATGAGGGGACGGACGGCCTGATGCATGATGGTCCTCGCAGGCACCGAAGGGGCCGATCGGGACCCCCATGGGAACCAGTCTGCCGGCCACACGCTCATACGTCCAAGGCAAAGCACCTATAGCTGATATAATTCATTCGCGCCGACGGGCGCTCAGTCGACGATGATCATGCCGCGCGGATGGCGCGACAGCAGCTCGGCGCCGTCGGCCGTCACCAGCACGTTGTCGATCAGCCGGACGCCGAGCTTTTCCTCGGCGATGAAGATCGGCGGCTCGACCGACAGGACCATGCCCGCCTCGAGCACATGGCGCGAGCCGCCGAACATGTTGACCGGCTCGCCCCAGGACGGCGGAAAGCCCGGCGCGAGCCCGTAACCGGAGGTGTGGACGCGGTGGCGGTCGAGCCCCTCGCGCGCGATCACCCGCTTCGCCGCCTCGTGCGGCCGGATCGCCGGCACGCCGGCGCGGATCTCGGCGATCAGGGCGTCCGCCGCCTCGAGCGCGATCGCATGCAGCTCGTTCATGCGCGGCGTCGGCCGGCCGATCGAGAACTGCCGGCCGATCGTCGCGGTATAGCGCCTGAACGCCGCACCATATTCGACATTGCCGAAATCGCCCGGCTTGAGGCGGCGCTCGGTCGGCGCGCCATGGCTGAAGCATGACCGCTCGCCGGAGACGAGATTGAGCGTGCTGGCCGGCAGGCCGCTGCCGTGCTTCAGAAGCGCGGCATAGACCGCGCCGGCGACGGCGAGCTCGGTCTCGCCCTCGGCGAGGCTCGCGGCGAACACCGCCATGGCGGCGTCGGCGATCTCGGCCGAGCGCCTGACATAAGCGAGCTCGGCCGGCGACTTCACCATCTTGAGATCGTGCACGAGATGGTTCGGCTCGGCAACGAGAGCGGCGCCGAGGATGGACTTCACGCCGAGATAGTGGTGCGGATGCAGGTAATAGGCGGGAACCTCGATGCCGACCCGGCCGCGCCGGAGGTTGAGCCGGCCCGCGATCCGCTCGAACAGCGCGAGCGGGTCTTCCGGCTCCGGCCCGCCCCAGGTCTCGAGCTGGTCGATCAGCGCGTCCTCTTCGAACTCGGCGCGCTCGGCCTCGCGCGTCAGCATGACCGTCGGCCGGTCCTCGGCCGCCAGGATCAGGCACTGGAAGGCCTGGTAGCTCTTGGCATCGGACCCGGTCAGCCAATGGATCGAGACCGGGTGGAACAGGATCATCCAGTCGAGACCGGCCTCGGCGACGGCCTGGCGCACCCGCGCCCGGCGCGCGCCGAACTCGGCGCTGGTGAAATCATGGCGTGACATGGCGGCTGCAATCTCGGCCCGAGGATCGGGCCGAACCTACGGCCGGGCCTCCGCCGCGTCTAAAGCCTTTAGATTATAGCAGCTATAGACGCTTGGCATTATGCGCGACGGCCGGCTTGATCCAATCTTGCCGGCGCGTCGGCGGTGACCTGGCCTTGCGGCAAGGCGCGCCCGCCCAGCCCGGTACCGCACGGACAATAACGCGCCGAAGGCGCGAGGAGACGAGAGGGGAGGCCCATGCCCGAGGCACGACAGGCGATCGACCGCCGCGCCGCCATGGCGTCCGCAGCGGGCATGACACGACGCAGCTTCACGCTCGCCGCCGCGCTGCCGCTCATGCTGGCCGGCCCGGCACGGGCCCAGCAGCGCCCCAAGGTCAAGCTGTGGGGCGCGTCCGCCACCGTCGAGGCCTATCACGGCTTCCTGTTTCTCGGGAATCCGCTCGGCTTCTTCAAGGACGACGGCGTCGACGTCGAGTTCGGCACCGCCGCCGGCTCGGCCGCGACGCTGCAGCTGATCGCCGCCGGCCAGGTTCAGATGGGCTATCTTGGCATGGACGTGCTGATCCTCGCCAAGGCGCGCAACCCGCAGCTGCCGATCACCGCCGTCTATCTGCAGGACCGCGGCAACATCTACGAAATCGTCGTGCCGGAGACGAGCGGCATCCGCAGCGTCGCCGATCTCAAGGGCAAGACCATCGGCGTCGCCAATCTCGCCTCGGGCGCCATTCCCTCGCTGCGCGCCATGCTGACCGATGCCGGGCTCGATCCGAATTCCTCCGTCGGCCTGATCCCGGTCGGCAACGGCGCCCAGGCCGCCGCCGCCCTCAATGCCGGGCGGATCCAGGCGTTGTCGCTGTTCCGCGCCCAGCATGCGCTGATCGAGACTCTCGGCATCAAGTTCCGCCGGTTCTCGCGCAGCGCGCCGAGCGCGGTGATCGCCGTCAACACGGCCTTCCTGAAGGACAACCGGGAGGCCGTGGTCCGGACGCTGCGGGGCATCGCCAAATCCTCCATCTTCGCCGAGGTCAACCCCGCCGCCACGGTGCGGCATTTCTGGAATCTGTTCGGCAAGCCGCAAGGCCTGAGCGAGGACCAGGCGCTGAAGCGCTCGGAATACATCCTCTCCTCCACGGCCGAGCTGTGGAAGGACTATCGCGACGCATCGGTGCCCTGGGGCGAGATGTCGGCCGCGCAGTGGGACGACATGCAGAAGTTCCTGATCGAGCAGAAGCTGCAGGAACGCCCCGTGCCGACCGAGGCGCTGTTCACCAATGCCCTGACGACCGACGTCAACCGGTTCGATCAGGAGGCCATCGTCGCCATGGCCAGGGCGGCCGGCTGACACGGCCCTTGGCCCTGCATCCCAGGAGGGGAGCTCGCATGGAAAGCGCTGTCGCAGGCGAAACGATGGCAAGGCCCGGTGCCGCGCCGGACGGCGAACCGGTCAGCGCCCTCTCGGTGCAGAACGTCAGCATGGTGTTCAACCGCGGCGAGACCCAGGTCCATGCGCTCGATCACGTGTCGATGGACATCCGCGACGGCGAGTTCATCGCGATCGTCGGCCCCTCCGGTTGCGGCAAGTCGACCCTGATCAAGCTCGTCTCCGGGCTGCGCACGCCGACGGCGGGACGGCTCGCCGTGCGCGGCCGGCAGGTGATGAAGCCGCGCGGCGACGTCGGCATCGTCTTCCAGAGCCCGGTTCTGCTGCCATGGCGCTCGATCCTCGACAATGTGATGCTGCCGATCGACGTGCTCAAGCAGGACCGGACGACGGGCCGCGAGCGCGCCCTCGCCCTGCTGCGCCTCGTCGGCCTCGGCGGCTTCGAGACCGCCTATCCGAACGAGCTCTCCGGCGGCATGCAGCAGCGCGCCGCGATCGCCCGGGCGCTCGTCTACGATGCTCCGCTGCTGCTCATGGACGAGCCGTTCGGGGCGCTCGACGCGCTGACCCGCGAGCAGATGAACTCCGAGCTGCAGCGGATCTGGCAGGCGAGCGGCAAGACCGTCCTGTTCATCACCCATTCGATCCCCGAGGCGGTGTTCCTCGCCGACCGGATCGTGGTGATGTCGCCGCGGCCCGGCCGCGTCCTGAAGATCATCGCCAACCCCATCCCGCGGATGCGCACGCTCGACGACATGCTGCGTCCCGAATTCGGCGCGCTGGTGCGGGAGATACGCGGACTGTTGGGCGGCCATGTCGCCGGCGGGGAGAACCATGGAACACGTGCTGAATGGTGACCGGGCCGGCGCGCCCGCCGACAGGCCCGACGTCGCCGATGCGCCGCCGCCGGTGCGCCGGCTCTGGGGGCGCTTCGGGCTGCCGCTGGTCGTCTTCGTCGTGCTGATGGGGTCCTGGGAACTCGTCATCCGGCTGCTCGACGTGCCGGGCTTCCTGGTGCCCGCGCCGTCGGCCGTCGTCACGGCGCTCTGGTCCGGACTGGTCACCGGCCTCTATCCCGCCCATGCCGCCGTCACCGTGGTCGAGGCGGTGGCGGGCTTCGTCATCGGCAGCCTGATGGGCCTCGCGCTCGGCACGGTCATCGTCGTGTTCCCGACGATGGAGCGCATCGTCTATCCCTATGTGGTGGCGCTGCAGACCGTGCCGAAGGTCGCCATCGCGCCGCTGATGGTCGTCTGGTTCGGCTTCGGCGTCACGTCGAAGATCCTGGTCGTCGCCCTCGTCTCGCTGTTTCCGGTGCTGGTCAACGTCATCGCCGGCCTGCGCGCCATCGACCAGGACCGGCTCGACCTGCTGGGGGCGCTCGCCGCCTCGCGCTGGCAGGTGTTCCGTTATGTCCGCTTTCCCAACGCCCTGCCCTTCGTCTTCGCGGGGCTCAACACCGCCATCGTGCTGGCGGTGATCGGCGCGATCGTCGCCGAATTCGTCGGCTCGAACTACGGCCTCGGCTTCCTCATCCTGCAGGCCAACTACCAGCTCGACATTGCCGGCGCCTTCTCGCTCTTCGTCGTGCTCTCGATCGTCGGCGTGGCGCTGCACGGCGCCCTGAAATGGCTGGAGCGGCGCTGCGTCTTCTGGGTCAATATCGAGGCACGCGACGGACTGTAGCGGCGCCTTGAGGCATTCGTGACGGCATCGATTGGAGAGAGCGCCGGACAACGAAGCTCTGTCAGTCCCGAGCATGCCGCCGCCGCACCTCGGCTTCAAGACCGGCTTCCATCTCATCGAGCCTCTTCGGCGGGCCCTCGTGCGCAAGCAACCCGAAGACCTCGTTCGGCTTTGTCCTGGCAAAGACTTCTGCCGGCTTCAGGAGCACAACCGTCGACCGCTTCTTCGACGATCAGCCGCGTTCCAGCGTGCCAGCCGTAGCGCCGTCGGATGGCCTCGGGCAAGATCACCTGTCCCTTCGGCAAATAACGATCGTCAGCTTGTTCGCGTGGGTCGTCGGCGACATCGGCTAAGACATGACGGCGGCGGGATAGATCCTGGCGATTGATCCTTCAAACCCGTGGCGGGATGTCAGCCGTCGCCATTCGCCATGCCGCGCCGCAGCCGCTTCAGGTCGGACAGGAATTCCCGGCCGAACAGCACGACGAGGGTGCCGCCATAGGCGAACGCACCGGCGGTCATCAGCACCACGAGCGCGAGGCGGTCGGCCCCGACGCCCGTGCCGAGCGCCGCGCGCAGCGCGTAGGAGCCGGCCGCGAGCGTCGCGGCCAGGATGCCGAAGGCGAGGAACAGCCGCGGCAGCACGCGCCGGGCCCGCGCGTCGAGCCCCATCAGGCCCTGGCGGCGGGCGAACCAGCCGAGCAGGATCAGGTTCATCCACGCCCCCGCGCCGGTGGCGAGCGCGAGGCCGACATGACCGAGCGGCCGCATCAGCAGGAGCTTCAGGGCAATGTTGATGAGGATGGCGATGACCATGGCGATGACCGGCGTGCGGGTATCGCCACGCGCGTGGAAGGTGACCGTGAACGAGCGGATCAGCACGAAGGCGGCAAGGCCGAAGGCATAGGCGGACAGCGCGCGCGCCGACTGCAGCGCGTCGGCGGCGGTGAACCGGCCGTGGACGAACAGGGCACCCATCAGCGTGTCCGGCACGATCATGAAGGCGGCGACCGCCGGCAGGGTGAAGACCAGCGTCAGCTCGATGGCGCGCAGCTGCGCATGGCGCGCGCCGGCCTCGTCGCCGGCGGCGATCCGCCGGCTCATTTCGGAGAGGAGCACGGTGCCGACGGCGACCGCGATGACGCCGATCGGCAGCTGGTTCATCCGGTCGGCGAAATAGAGCCAGGTGATGGCGCCCTCGACCAGGAAGCTCGCGATGATCGTGTCCGCGAAGACGGCGATCTGGCTGCCCGCCGAACCGGCGGCCGCCGGCACGAAGGTCGCCCAGAACTGCTTCACCTCCGGCGTGATCTTGGGCAGGCGGAATTCCAGCATGACATTGGCGCGCAGCGCATCCGCCGCCACCAGCACGAATTGCAGGACGCCCGAGATCAGGACACCCCAGGCGACGGCATGGCCTGCCGTCGGGAAATGGCCGGCGAGCAGCAGCGTCGCGATCATCGCGACATTGAGGAGGATCGCCGTCGCGGCGGGCGCCGCGAACCGGCCGACCGCGTTGAGCACGCCGCCGATCAGCACGACCAGCGAAATGAAGGCGAGATAGGGAAAGGTGATGCGGGTGAGCTCGACCGCGAGGCCGAACCGCATGCCGTCGCCGGTGAAGCCCGGCGCGAGCAGCGACACGACCGCCGGCATGAAGACCAGTGCCAGTCCGAGCAGGACGAGCTGGGCCAGCAGGAGATAGGCGAAGATGCGATCGGCGAAGACCAGCGCCGCATCGCGTCCCCGCTCCGCCGCGACGCGCGCGAAGGCCGGCACGAAGGCGGCGTTGAACGCGCCCTCGGCGAAGATCGAGCGGAAGTGATTGGGGATCCGGAAGGCGACGTTGAAGGCGTCCGACACCGCGCTCGCGCCCAGCACGCTCGCCAGCATCATGTCGCGCACGAAGCCGATGGCACGGCTGACCAGCGTCAGCGCCGAGACGGAGAAGATGCTCCGGATCACGCAGGAAGACCTTGGATGGGCGATCGGCGCAAAGGCTGGCCTTCGGCAGGTGCGGTCAGGGGACGGATGTCTGCGGGGTGAACCGGGAGCCTGCCGGCCCCGGGGGCTTGCGCCGAAGGCCGGCAGACTTGTGCGAGGCGCCGCTCAGGTGGCCAGCGTCAGCCCCGCGGCCAGCGCATCGGTGCGGAAGCCCTTCACGGTGTCGAGCGAGATCGCTTCCGGATCACGGCCGAGCCCTTCGAGCTTCTTCAGGATGTCGGCCGGCGCGGTGATGATGTGGCAGCCGATGCGGTCGGCCTCGATGACGTTCCAGACCTCGCGGGTCGACGCCCAGATCACCTCGACGGTGTCGGTGCCGCGCGCAAGGCCGACCGCATATTTCATCACCGGCATGTAGTCGTGGCCGGCATCGCCGAGCCGTCCGGCGAAGACCGAGACGATCGACGGCGCGCCGCCGCGCAGCGCATCGACCGACGCCTTGACCTGCGCTTCGGTATAGAGCGCGGTGAAGTTGATCTTCACGCCCTCGCGCGACAGCTTGTGAATGAGGTCGTAAAGCGGCTCGCCCTTGGTGTTGGTCACCGGCAGCTTCACATAGACGTTACGGCCCCAGGTCGCGATCACCCTGGCCTGAGCCTCGATCTCCTTGAGGTCGTCCGAGAACACCTCGAAGGAGATGTGATGGTCGGGCACCGCGGCGACGAGATCCTTGGCATAGGCGGCATAGTCGGAAACGCCGGCCTTCTTCAGCAGCGAGGGATTGGTGGTGAAGCCGCGAATCCAGGGCTTCTGCGCCATTTCGACGATCGAGGCCTTTTCGGCCCCGTCGGTGTAGAGCTTGACCTTCAGGTCCGCCAAGGCGGGCATGGCATCCTCCGCAAGACTGCATCGGCCGGTGTTGTAGGCAAGGCTCGTGCCCGTGTCCAACGGCAAGAATGCGGCGTTCCCGCACGGATGCAATTGGTAACGATGCGTGATGTGCGCCCATTTGCGCCGTTGCGATGGGAAACTGTATACGGGTTGCGTCGCCCGGCTCGGATCGCCGCGGCCGATCTTTTGAGGAATCGACGGGTATGAGCAAGAACCAGGACGGCGGGGCGAGCCTGCGCGTGGGCGTCATCGGCTGCGGCGTGATGGGCAAGAACCATGCCCGGGTCTTTGCGGAACTGCCCGGCATCACCCTTGTCGGCGTTGCCGATCCCGACGCCGAACAGGTCAAGTTCGTGACGAGCCGCCTCGGCTGCGGCGGCTATGCGAGCCTGTCGGCGCTGCTCGACGCCGGCATCGATGCCCTGACCATCGCCGCCCCCACGCAACTGCATACGCCGATCGCGCTCGAAGCCATCGCCCGCGGCGTCCATGTCCTCGTGGAAAAGCCCATCGCCCAGTCGGTCGAGGAGGGCAGCCGCATCATCGCCGCCGCCGAGAAGGCCGGCGTGACGCTGATGGTCGGCCATGTCGAGCGCTTCAATCCAGCGGTCCAGTCGATCAAGGAAGCGCTGGCGGGCGAGGACATCCTGTCGATCCAGATCACCCGGGTCGGGCCGTTCCCGCCGCGCATGTCCGACATCGGCGTCGTCATCGACCTCGCCGTGCACGACATCGACCTGATCCGCTGGTTCACCGGCTCGGAAATCTCCGACATCCAGCCGCAGACCAACTCGATCCACGCGGCCCGCGAGGACATTGCGCTGCTGCAGTTCCGCACCGCCTCGGGCGTGCTGGCCCACATCAACACCAACTGGCTGACGCCGTTCAAGGCGCGCACGGTGCATGTAGCGACCCGCAACAAGTACATTACCGGTGACCTCATCACCCGCCAGGTCACCGAATGTTTCGACTACAAGCCCGACGGCAGCTATTCGATGCGCCACCTGTCGGTCGCCTATGCCGAGCCGCTGCGCGCCGAGCTCCTGGCCTTCGTCGAGGCGGTGAAGAGCCGTACGGCGCCCGTGGTCGGTGGCGCCGACGGCCTTGCCAGCCTCGACATCGCCATGCGCTGCCTCGGCGATCGGCCGGCGCCACAGCCGAAAAAGGTGGCCGGCAGCCGCGCCTGACCGGCCAAGAGCGCCGGTGCCCTGTCTTCGGCTTGTCATCGGCATTTGGCACTCAGACTCCCCTGATTGCCTTCGGGCCGACTCGCGGCAGTTCGTCCCCAAGGCTCGCCACCAGGGGCGGACGCCATGCGGATCACCATTGTCGGCGCCGGATATGTCGGGCTCGTCACCGGCGCCTGCCTCGCCGAGACCGGCCATGAGGTCGTCATCGTCGACCGTGACGCCGAGCGCATCGGCGGCTTGAAGATCGGACGGATGCCGATCTACGAGGCCGGACTCGAGCGCCTGGTTTCGAACACGGCCGGCGCCGGCCGCCTGTCCTTCACGACCGATCTGGCGCCCGCCGTCGCCGATGCCGACGCCGTCTTCATCTGCGTCGGCACGCCGCCCCGGCCAGCCGACGGCCATGCCGACATTTCCGGCGTGCACGCAGTTGCCGGCGAGATCGCCACGGCGCTTTGTGCCTTTACCCTCGTCGTCACCAAATCGACAGTGCCGGTGGGCACGGGCGACGAGGTCGAGGCCATCATCCGGGCACGCCGTCCGGACGCCGATTTTGCCGTCGTCTCCAATCCCGAATTCCTGCGCGAAGGCGTCGCGATCGCCGATTTCCTGGCTCCCGATCGCATCGTGGTCGGGGTCGAGGAGGAGCGGGCCGGAGCGCTGATGGCCGCGCTCTACGCGCCGCTGACCGCCAAAGGGGCACCTCTGGTCGTCACCAACAGGCGCACGGCCGAGTTGATCAAATATGCCGCCAACAGCTTCCTGGCACTCAAGATCACCTACATCAACGAGATCGCCAATCTGTGCGAGGAGGTCGGCGCCGATGTCGTCGATGTCTCGCGCGGCATCGGTCTCGACAGCCGCATCGGCGCGAAATTCCTCAAGGCAGGCCCCGGTTTCGGCGGCTCCTGCTTCCCGAAGGACATGCTGGCCCTGATGAAGACCGCACAGGACCATGGCGTGCCGCTGCGGTCGGTGGAGACGGCTGTCGCGGTCAACGATGCCCGCAAGGGCGAAATGGTGCGCAAGATCGTACGTGCTGCCGGCGGCTCGGTCGCCGGCAAGACCCTCGCCGTGCTCGGCCTCACCTTCAAGCCTGACACCGACGACATGCGCTCGGCGGCCTCCCTCGTCATCCTGCCACGGCTGATCAAGGCCGGTGCGGTGATTCGCGCCTACGATCCGGCCGGCATGGCCAATGCCGCCCCGCTCCTGCCCGACGTCGCCATGGCGACCAGCGCCTTTTCCGCCTGCGAGGGCGCCGATGCCGCCGTGCTCATCACCGAATGGGACGAGTTTGCCCGCCTCGACCTGTCGCAGCTCGCAGGAGTGATGAAGACGCCGCTGCTCATCGACCTGCGCAATCTGTTCGACCCCGCCATCGCCGCCCGGGCCGGCCTGCGCTATGTCTCGATCGGGCGCGGCGACGATGCCGCGGGCCTGCCGCCGGCCGGCTTCGAGACCGCCGCACGCAGCCCCCGGCGGCTCGCGCTTTCTTGACCTTCGGTCCCGATCGGGCCAAGGAAGGGCCGGTTCGGGGGCCAACCTGGAGAAGTGCATGACTGTGCTTGTCACCGGCGGCGCCGGCTATATCGGCAGCCACATGGTTCTCGAACTGCTGGACGCCGGTGAAGCCGTCGTTGTCCTCGACAATCTCTCCACCGGCTTTCCCTGGGCGGTGGATCCGCGCGCCACGCTGATCGTCGGCGACATGGGCGACCAGGACCTGGTCGAACGGGTGATCCGCCAGCACGGCGCCGATGCCATCATCCATTTCGCCGCCCGCATCGTGGTGCCGGACTCGGTCTCCGACCCGCTCGGCTACTATCTCTCCAACACCGTCAAGACGCGCGCCGTGATGGCCGCCGCGGTGGCGACGGGCGTCCGCCACTTCATCTTTTCCTCGACCGCCGCGGTCTATGGCACGCCCGAGGTGATGCCGGTGGCGGAGGACGCGCCGACCCGGCCCGAAAGCCCCTACGGCACCTCCAAGCTGATCACCGAATGGATGCTGCGCGATGCCGCCGCGGCCCATCCGCTCGACTATGTCGTGCTGCGCTATTTCAACGTCGCCGGCGCTGATCCGGCGGGTCGCACCGGCCAGTCCTCGCCGAACGCCACCCATCTCATCAAGGTGGCGGTGCAGACGGCGCTCGGCCTGCGCGCCAAGATGGACGTCTTCGGCACCGACTATCCGACGCCCGACGGCACCTGCGTGCGCGACTATATCCATGTCACCGACCTCGTTCGCGCCCATTCCGCGGCGCTTGCCTATCTGCGTGCCGGCGGCGCCAGCATGGTGGCGAATTGCGGTTATGGCCGCGGCTACTCGGTGCAGGAGGTGATCGACACCGTGCGCAAGGTCACCCGGGTCGACTTCCGCGCCGATTATGCGCCGCGCCGGCCGGGCGATGCGGCGGCGGTCGTCGCCAATCCGGCGCTCGCCAAGGCCCGCCTTGCCTGGCAGCCGCGCCATGACGATCTCAACGAGATCGTCGAGCATGCCTTCGCCTGGGAGCGGCGGCTCGCCAACGGGCCCGAGGCCTGACGCGCCAACGGTCGCCAAGGCCGGACAAGCGCCCGCAATGGCGGGCAGCGCCGCCGGCCGGCACGGTGGCGCCGGCCCTGCCTTCATTGACAGGGCCGCGCCGCCGCGGCGAGCGGGCTCGGCCGGCCGTCGTCGGCGCGGCCTCGCCCGGTGCCGGCAAGCGCCTTGCATGCCGTGTTGAACCGGATCCGACGATGACATCTTCCCGCGCAGCCCTCGGCCTTGTCGCCTTCGCTCTCGCCTTTGCTCCGGCCGCCCATGCACAGACCGAGGCGCTGCCCCGGCAGGTCGAGATCGCCGAGGATTTCGGCACCTATCTCTGTCCGAGCGAAAGCGCCGGACGGCAGATGGTCGGCTATCTCCAGCGCTCGGATATTGCCGGCGGCTATCAGGCCACCGGCTGCCGCGCCCGCCCGGACCGCTCCGGCACGATCCGCATCACCGAAGTGCTGCAGCGCTTTCGGGTCGAAGCGTTCCATCCGCCGCAGACCTACATGCTCTATCGCGGCACGGCCGTCGACGGCCGCCAGGTGATCGGCCTCGTCGGCGAGGAGGGCAACGACCGGCATCCGCGCGATGCCCTCGGCTATTTCCTGCGCGACGCGACGCGTGAGGGAATGATCGAGGTCGAAACGCGCAATCCCGCCTATGTCTGCCCGGACGGCATCGCCGCAGCCAAGGTGGTCGTCGCCCTCGCCGACCGCGCGCGCGGCACAGCGCCCGCCGCGCGCCGCGCCGCCCTGCTGCAGCAGGCGCTTGCCGCCAACGGCTGTTCGCCGGCCACGGGCCGGTATCGCGTCACCGCCCTGCACCAGCGCCAGCAGGCCGAGCCCAGCCTGGAGGCGGAAGAAGACTGGGTGGCCCTGTCGGCGACCGATCGCGACGGGCGCACCGTCGGCTTGCTCTACAACACGGCCATGCACGACTGAGCCGCGCGGGCGGGACAGGCGCGACACCGTCCCCCGCACGGTCCTGCCCGATGGGCGCGGCTTTCCGGGCCCATGGACGCATCGGCCGATGGCGCGACGCACGATCTGCGCTACCATCCCCCAGCACACGGATCCCGCGGCCGCCGCCAGGGCACAGCCGCGGGGCATCGCACCGGGCCCTTCCCGGCAAGGACAGGCATCATCGAACCGACCAGCACACCGTCAGCATGAGATCAGCGAGGCCGACCATGACTGCACATGCGACCGAGAGCCAGAAGCCCGCTTATGCTCCACCGCCGGTCAATGGCGACTTCTATCGAATGCTGCACCTCCTCGGCGAGGACGAGCGGACGATCGTCAGGCGCGTGCGCGATTTCATGGAAAGCGAGATCGCCCCGATCATCGAGGACTATTGGGCAAGGGACGCGTTCCCTTTCGAGATCGTGCCCAAGCTGCGCGCGCTGGACATTGCCGGCATCGGCTATCGCGGCTACGGCAGCGCCGGCGGCAGCTGGTTGCTGAACGCCGTGCTGTGCATGGAGATCGCCCGCGTCGACGCATCGATCGCCACCTTCTGGGGCGTCCATACCGGACTTTCGGCCGGCTCCATCTATCTCTGCGGCGACGAGGAGCAGAAGCAGCGCTGGCTGCCCGCCATGATGCGCTGGGAAAAGATCGGTTCGTTCTGCCTGACCGAGCCGGATGTCGGCTCGGCTACCTCCGGGGGCATGAAGACAACCTGCCGGCGCGACGGCGACGGCTGGGTGCTGAACGGCCAGAAGAAATGGATCGGCAACGCGCCCTTCGCCGATCTCAACGTCATCTGGGCCCGCGAGGAGACCTCCGGCCAGGTCAAGGGCTTCGTCGTCCTCAAGGACAATCCCGGCTTCTCGGTCGAGAAGATCCACAACAAGATGGCCCTGCGCGTGGTCCAGAACGGCCTCATCACGCTGGCCGACTGCCGCGTTCCTGAAGCCGACCGGCTGCAGAACGCCAACAGCTTCAAGGATACCGCCAAGGTGCTGCGGATGACCCGCGCCGGGGTCGCCGGCTTCGCCGTCGGCTGCGGCATGGGCGCCTATGAGCATGCCCTGCGTTATGCCCAGACGCGCACCCAGTTCGGCCGGCCGATCGGCGGCTTCCAGCTCGTCCAGGACCTGCTCGTCCGCATGCTCGGCAATGTCACGGCGACCCAGATGATGCTGCTCCGCCTCGGCCAACTGCAGGACGAGGGCGCAATGCTCGACGAGCACGCCTCGCTCGCCAAGGCCTATTGCACGGTCAAATGCCGGGAGACGGTGGGTTATGCCCGCGAGCTGCTCGGCGGCAACGGCATCCTGCTCGACAACCATATCGGCCGCTTCGTCGCCGATGCCGAGGCGATCTATTCCTACGAGGGCACGCGCGAGATGAACACGCTGATCGTCGGCAAGGCGATCACCGGGCTCAGCGCCTTCGTCTGAACGCCGGGACGGCCCGGAACCGTCACGCAGCGCGATCACGCGGCGCCCTTGACCCTCCACCAGATGGAGGCGCTACGACGGCCGCATGACGGAAACATTCCACACCATCGGCGAGCTCTCACGGCTGAGCGGCGTGTCGGTCCGGCGCATCCGCTTCTATTCCGACCGTGGCCTGCTGCCGCCGCACGAGCGCACGGCCGCCAACTACCGCGTCTATGCCGCTGCCGATATCGCCCGGCTCGACCTGATCCGCGCGCTGCGCGCATCGGGCCTCGGCCTTGCCGCGATCCGCCGCGTGCTGACGCGGCCGGTCTCGCTCGGCGAGGTCCTGTCGCTGCGCCTGAAGGCGCTGGAAGCCGATATCGCCGCCAAGCGCCGTCTCGCCGCCGTGCTGCGGGCGACGCTGCGCACCCCGTCCCCGTCTGAAGCCAATCTGAGGAGATTGTGGACCATGACCAGCCTGACCAATGCCCAGTCGCGCACAATGGTCGAAAGGTTCTTTGATGCCGTGACCGCCGGCATGACCATTGACGACGCCTGGAAGCGGCAGATGATCGAGGCCGGCACCCCGGAACTGCCGGACGCGCCGACGCCCGAGCAGATCGATGCATGGACCGAAATCACCGCCATGCTGGGCGATGCGCAGTTCATCGCGACCATGCGGGCCGAGATGGCGGGCATGTGGGCCGCCGATTTCGACGCCGAAGCCTATGCCCGGGCCGCCGACGCCATCCTTGCGCGGACCCGCGCCGCCATCGCGTCGGGCGAGAGGCCTGACGGCGAGACCGGCCGTTCGATTGCCAGCGACTGGCTGGGCGCCTCCGCCAAGGCCATGCGGCGCGCGCCGGACGCGGCTTTCCTCGCCTGGCATCTCGATCAGTACCGCAAGCATCACGCGCGCTCGCTGCGCTACCAGAAGCTGCAGGCGATCCTGCGCGGCGAAGACCCGTGCCATGTCGACGATCCCTGGCTCTGGATCAACGAGGCGATGGGGGCACAGCTCGGCTGAACGGAGCTGTCCGGCGGGCGATGCATGCCCGCCGCGGCTCGTCCACGAATTAGCCGACTCGCGCTGTGAAATTCGACGAAGGGATGAGAACGGCGATTGTCGCAATCAGCTTGACCTGGCACGGTAAGGTTCTGCTAACGTTAGGGCAGCAGGGCGCGCAAGACGCCCGCCGCGTCCTGGGGGAGCCCATGTTCCGATCCGTGATCGTTGCGCCGACGGCCGCAACATATCGCCGTTGCGCCCGCAACGTCGTCCCGGCGACGGTGCGCGAGCGTACCGGCCACCGAACATCCTGAACGTGGACCTTCGGGCGGGCATCGCCCGCTGACGGTTCCGGCTGCTGCGACAAATCCGCCCTCATGCCGGCCCGCAGCCCACGAACCCACTCACCAGTTACATACTTGATTGACGCTTCGGAGGACCACTGACTATCGTTTCGGACAAGCGCGGCGGGACCGGACGGATGCCGGTCGATGCCCGCAGCTGTTGGGCGCGGAGCCTTGCGCCATCCGATGGAGGAATTCCCGTGAGCATGATCAGGCTGGCGCTCGCCGCTGCCGTCGCAACCGTTCTGGCCGCTGCCCCGGGCGAAAGCCGGGCGCAAACCTATCCGAACCGCCCGATCACCATGGTCGTGCCATTCGCGCCGGGTGGGCCGACCGACATCGTCGCGCGCATCGTCGCCGAGCGCATGTCGCAGACGCTCGGCCAGCAGGTGGTGATCGAGAACGTCGCGGGCGCGGCCGGCACGACGGGTGCGGCGCGGGTCGCCCGGGCGGCGCCCGACGGCTACACCCTGCTGATGGGGCCGATGAGCACGATGAGCTTCAGCCCGGCGCTCTACCCTCGCCTCAGCTTCGATCCGCTCACCGATTTCGAGCCTGTCGGCATCGTCGCATCCGCACCGATCATGCTGGTCGCCTCGAACCGCAGCCCCGGCGCGACCCTGACGGATTTCTCCGGCCACCTGAAGGCCAACGCCCAGGGCGTCAACAACGGCAATGCCGGCGTCGGCTCGACCTCGCACCTGGCCTGCGTGCTCTACAACAACCGCGTCGGTGTCAACCCGACCCTCGTGCCCTACCGCGGCACCGGCCCGGCACTGCAGGATCTGGTCGCCGGCCAGATCGGCTACATGTGCGACCAGGTCACCAGCCTGATGGCACAGGTCCAGGCCGGCGCGGTGAAGCCGCTCGCCGTGCTCGCGCCGACCCGCTCGCCCGTCCTGCCCAACGTCCCGACCGCAGCCGAGGCCGGCCTGCCCGGCGTCGAGATGGTGGTATGGAACTCGATCTTCGCGCCCAAGGGAACGCCGGCGGAGATCGTGTCGGCCCTCAATGCGGCGATCCAGAAAGCGATCGACGATCCTGCGGCGCTGCGCAGCTTCCTGCAGCTCGGCGCCGAACCGCCTCCTCCCGCCCAGCGTACGCCTCAGGCGCTACGCGCCACCCACGCCGCGGATGTGGCCAAATGGGGCCAGATCATCCGCGACGCGAATATCAAGGTGGAATAACGGCGGGAGACCGGCCGCGGTGCGGGCTGGGGGGCTTGCATCGCGGCCGGAGCCTCGTTTCGGTTTCCGGCCTTTGGCCGGGCTTGGCGCCGGCGCGCGCCGTTCACAGGCAAGGCATGACGCCGACGGCGCCCCATGGCAGTCTGCCTTCATGGTCGAATCGCAGCGGACGACCCGTCCCTGTCGCGTCGCGCCGACAAGACCAAGAAGGGCGAAACACCCATGCACGAGGATGAGCTGAAGCCCGATGCCCCGGCGCGGGCCGAGGCCGAGACGATCAGGCCCGTGCGCAAGCGCGACAGCGCCGGCACCCGGGCCCGCATCCTCAACGTCGCCACTCGTGAATTTGCCAACAAGGGTTTCGAGGGCGCCAAGACGGACGATATCGCGGATCGTGCGCGCATCAACAAGCGCATGATCTATCATTATTTTTCGTCCAAGGAGCAGCTCTATCTGGCGGTTCTGGAAGCGGTCTACCACCAGGCCCGATCCGCCGAGCACAAGCTCGACCTCGAACGGCTCGAGCCGCTCGAGGCGCTCGCCCGCTTCGTCGAATTCACCTTCGACAGTTTCGTCCGCGACCGCACCTTCATCAACCTTCTGGCGACCGAGAACCGCCAGCGCGCCAAGGTGCTGAAGAAGTCGAGTCGCGTGAACACGATGAACTCGCCGATCATCGCCGCGATCGACGCGGTCCTGAAGGCCGGTGTCGCCAAGGGCACGATCCGTCCCGGCCTCGACGCGCTGCAGCTGTGGATCACCATTACCGGCGTCTGCTACTTCTTCTTCTCCAACATCTATACGCTCTCGGTGATCTTCGACACCGACTTCGAAAGACCCGACGTCATCGCCGCCCGCCGCGCCCATGTCGTCGAGTTCGTGATGAACGGCGTGAAGGCCTGATCGCTCTGTGAAGCGCCTCTCGGTGCACTGCCGCGCTCGTCGAACAGCGGGGGCGGGGCGGCCACGGACCCTGCCCCGAAACGCCGACAGGGCCAGCAGGCCCTGTCATGCAAGATCCGGCACGGCTGGTCGACTGCCTAGACCACGGTCTTGTGCCTTTCGATACAGGTCTTCAGCACCTCGTCCATCGGGCGCTGCCACCAGTCGAGCTCGGAAAAGATCTCGACCTCCGAAAAGCCGTCGAAGCCTTCGGCCTCCACGGCGGCGCGGATCGACCGGATGTCGATGACGCCGTCGCCCATCATGCCGCGGTCGGTGAGGAGATCGCGCGTCGGCACCAGCCAGTCGCAGACATGGAAGGCGAGCAGGCGCTCGCGGCCCGCCCGCTTGATGTCCGGATAGAGGTTCGGGTCCCACCAGATGTGATAGACGTCGGCCGCGACGCCGAGCATGCCGCTCCGGCCGGGATCGAGCGCATCGCAGATGTCGAGCGCCTGGGCGAGCGTGTTCACGCAGGCGCGGTCCGCCGCATACATCGGATGCAGCGGCTCGATGGCGAGCGGCATGCCGACGTCCCTGGCATGGTCGAGCAACTCACCGATACCGTCCTCGACCTGCCGGCGGGCAGCGCCGATATCCTTCGAGGCCGCCGAGCCGGGACGCGAGAACTGCGGCAGGCCGCCGACGACCAGCACCAGGCACGGCGCGCCGAAGGCCTTGGCCTCGTCGACCGCCCGGCGATTGTCGTCGCGCGCCGCCTCGGCATGCGCCGCATCGGCCGGGAACATGCCGCCCCGGCAGTAGCCGGAAAAGGCGAGACCGGCATCGCGGGCGGCCCGGACCGCCCGGTCGAGCCCGACCGCGGCGACCTGGTCGCGCCAGGGCGCGATCGCGGTTATGCCATGCCGCGCCGCCGCCTCGATGATGGCGACGAGATCGCCCTGCTTGCGCACCGTCGCCGTGTTCAGCGACAGCGCGCGATGGTCCCTGCTGAAGTCGCGCATCGGGACCTCAGGCGCCGATGCCGCGAGTGGCCATGACGCTGGCCATGCGGGCTGCCGCCCGCTCCGGATCGGTCAGGATGCCGGCCTTGTCGGCGAGACGGAACAGCTCGGCGAGATGCAGCGTCGAGCGCGTGCTCTCCTGGCCGCCGACCATGGTGAAATGGTCCTGGTGGCCATTGAGATAGGCGACGAACACGACGCCCGTCTTGTAGAAGCGGGTCGGCGCCTTGAAGATGTGGCGCGACAGCGGCACGGTCGGCGCGAAAATCGCGTGGAAGGCCTTCAGGTCGTCCTCTGCAAGCGCCGCCAGCGCGCCCGCCGCCGCCGGCGCGATGGCGTCGAAAATGCCCAGCAGCGCATGGGAATAGCCCTGCTCGTCACCGGCGATCAGTTCGGCATAGTTGAAATCGTCGCCCGTATACATGAGCACCCGGCTGTCGAGCCGGCGGCGCATGGCGATTTCTTTGTCCTTGTCGAGCAGAGACACCTTGACGCCGTCCACCTTGGCGGCGTTGGCGTTGATCACGCCGACCGCCGTGTCCATGGCGGCATCGAGGTCGCCGGTGCCCCAATAGCCTGCCAGCGCCGGGTCGAACATGTCGCCAAGCCAGTGGATGATGACCGGCTCCCCGGCCTGGCCAAGGATCCGGTCATAGACCCGGGCATAGTCGTCGGGCCCCCTGGCGAGGCGGGCGAGCGCGCGCGAGGCCATCATGATGATGCGACCGCCCACCGCCTCGATCGCCTCGAATTGCGTTTCGTAGGCCTTGACGACGTCGTCGAGCGAGCCGGCCGCCGCCGGATCGAGATGGTCGGTGCCGGCGCCAGAAAACACCACGGCGCCCGGCGTCGCCTTCGCCGCCTTCACCGAGCGCTTGATCAGCTCGAGCGCCATCGGCCAGTCGAGGCCCATGCCGCGCTGCGCCGTGTCCATCGCTTCGGCGACCCCGAGGCCGAGCCCCCAGAGATAGTCGCGATAGGCCATCGTCCGGTCCCAGTCGACCGCAACCCCGAGCCAGGGATCGACCTCGGCCAGGGGGTCGGCGACCATGTGGGCGGCGGCGAGCGCGATCCGGTTGAGCGGCTTGGCGCTGCGGCTCGGAAACTCGGCCGGAGCCGAGAGCCTGTAGCTTTCGATCCGGCGATCGGCGGTCGGCAGCAGAACGGATGCAGCCGGGCGGGGCTTGTCCAGCATGGTCTCGGCTCCCTGGTTCGGGGTCAGATGATCCGGTTCAGATCGAAAGCTTGGGAACGTCGACCCAGCGGCGCTCCTTCCAGCTCTCGAGGGCACATTCGACGAGCTGCACGCCCTTGGCGCCCTCGACCAGCGTGTAGCTGTAGGGGGCATCCTCGACGACGTGGCGGATGAACATCTCCCACTGCGCCTTGAAGCCGTTGTCGAAGACGGTGTTGTCCGGCATTTTCTGCCAGGTCGAGCGGAAGTCGATCGTCTGCTTCTGGTCGGGGTTCCAGACCGGCCGCGGCGTGGCGGCGCGGGGCTGGATCATGCAGTCGTGCAGGCCGGCCACTGCCGAGCCGAGCGTGCCGTCGACCTGGAAGGTCACGAGGTCGTCGCGATAGACCCGCGTCACCCACGACATGTTCATGTGGGCGATCACCCCGCCTTCCAGCTGGAAGGTGGCATAGGCGGCATCGTCCGCGGTGGCCTTGTAGCGCTGGCCCGCCTCGTCGACGCGCTCGGGGATATGGGTCGCGCCGAGGCAGGAGACCGCCTGCACCTGGCCGAACAGATTGTCGAGCACGTAGCGCCAGTGGCAGACCATGTCGAGGATCATGCCGCCGCCATCCTCCTCGCGGTAGTTCCAGGACGGCCGCTGCGCCGGCTGCCAGTCACCCTCGAAGACCCAGTAGCCGAACTCGCCGCGCACCGAGATCATCCGGCCGAAAAAGCCGGAATCGCGCAGCATCTTCAGCTTCTGCAGGCCCGGCAGGAACAGCTTGTCCTGCACCGTGCCGTTCTTCACGCCCTTGTCGCGGGCAAGCCGGCAGATCCGCAGCGCCTCGGCCAGATTGGTCGAGATCGGCTTTTCGCAATAGATGTGCTTGCCGGCGTTGATCGCCTTCTCGAGCAGCGTCGGGCGCATCTGGGTGGTGGCGGCATCGAAGAAGATCTGGTTCTTCGGATCGGCGATCGCGGCGTCGAGATCGGTGCCCCAGCGTTCCACCCCATTGGCCTTGGCGAGCGCCGCCACCTTGTCGGCATTGCGGCCGATCAGGATCGGGTCGAGCTGCACCTTCGTGCCGTCGGAAAGGGTCACGCCGCCCTGGGCGCGGATGGCCGCGACCGAACGCACCAGATGCTGATTGGTGCCCATCCGGCCGGTGACCCCGTTCATCACGAGGCCGAGCGTCTTCGTCGTCATGCGGGGTGTCCTTCGGTTCTGATCGTCAGATGCGACAGGGAAGACCAGTCGGGCATCGCTCCGGAGGCGAAGCCGACGGTTTCGAAAAGCGAGGCGGTGGCGAGTTGTCCGGTGGCCGTGGCGAGCCGGACGGCGCCGCCGCCGCGGTCGTAGAGCGCGGGATGGGCGGCAGCGAAGGCTTCGGCCTCAGCGGCAGGCGCCGGCCCGAAGCCGTCGACATAGTGATGGCCGTTGCGCTCGACATGGCCGAGCCCCATGGCGGCGACGAGCGCGGTATCCTGCTGCACGGCGAGCCCGGGCTGGCAGGTCAGGTCCTCGGCCGACAGCACGTGGCGAGCGCCGTCGCCGGCATTGGTGGCCATGACGCGCGCGCCGTTCAGCAGCGCCTTGTAGATCCCCTTGCAGGATTTCGAGGAGACGCCGCGGTAGCCCAGCGCCTGCGCGCGCGGGAAGGCGTCGTAGTCCTCGTCCGCCTCGTCGATGATGACGGTCAGCGCGGCGATATCGGGCTGCAGCGCCGCCGCGAAGGTGGTGCGCCGGTCATAGGGCTGCTCGACGAGAAGGAGGCCGGCACGGAGCCGGTTCAACCGCGCATCGGCCTCGAGCCGGGCGGCGAGCTCGGCAAGGCCCTCCGCGCCATATTGCTCGTTGGCATCGACGGTGACGCCATAGGCGAAGCCGCCGGCATCGAGGATCGCCGCGATCGCCGCGAGCCTGTCGTGATCGACGGCCGGATCGCCGCCGAGCTTGATCTTGAAGAAGCGCAGCGTTTGGCCGCTGAGCTCGGCGGCAAGGCCGCCCGGCCCTTCGAGCGGATCGGTGAGGCCGACCGTATGGCGGATCGCGATCGACCGGCGAGGGCGGAGACCGGCAAGCCACTGCCGGATCGCGGCCTCGCCGAGGTCGGGCGTCAGCCGCGCGTCGAGCCCGACGGCGTTGGCCGTGAGCAGCGGCAGGAAGCCGGTGCCGAGTGCCCGCGCAAAGCCGTCGAGAACCGCCTTGTCGATCAGGGCAACGCCGAAGCCCGACGAAAGCCCGGTCAGGCCGGCGTCGCGTCCCCAGTTCCGCTGCGCTTCATAATGGGCGGTGTGGCGGCCGAAAGCCGTGTCCGGCCGTCCCGCAGCCGACGCCGTCGCCACCGCCCGGGCGAGGCTCGCGCGGAGGTCGTCGACCGTCTCCGCAGCGCTGCGTTCGGGCCGCTTGTCGAACCATTTCGGCGGCATCAGCTCGGCCGCGGCGCCGACCGCCCGGCCATGGCCCTCGACCTCCACGACCAGCCGCACGAAGGCCTGACTCGCACCCTCGACCGTCACCGCGCCGAAACGGAACGGCCGGGCAAACGGCGTCCAGCGCTCGAAGGCCTCGATATCGTGGAGGGTGAGCCGGGGCGCAGACATGTCAGTCGATCTGTCCCTGCGCGTAGAAATGCGAACGCACCTGGCGGGCGAGCTCGGTGAAGGCCGGAGCGCCCATCATCTCCAGGGTACGCGGTCGCGGCAGCGGCACGTCGTAGATCGCGGCGATGGCCCCCGGCCGGTCGGTCATCACGATCACCCGGTCGGCGAGGAACACCGATTCCGGAATGGAGTGGGTGATCAGGAAGATGGTCTTCCTGGTCTCGAAATGGATGCGCTGGAGCTGCAGATTCATCCGCTCGCGGGTCAGCGCGTCGAGCGCGCCGAAAGGCTCGTCCATCAGCACGATCTTCGGATCGTGCACCAGCGCCCTGCAGATGGCGGCGCGCTGCTGCATGCCGCCCGAGAGCTGCCAGGGATACTTGCCCTCGAAGCCGGTGAGCCCTGCGGTCTTGATCAGGGCCTGGGCGCGCGCAAGGTGCGTCGCGTGATCGAGCCTGCGGACCTCGACCGGCATCATGATGTTGCGCAGCACGCTGCGCCAGGCGAGCAGGACCGGGCTCTGGAACACGATGCCGACGTCGTCGGGCGGTTCCACCACCGGCTTGCCGTCGACCTCGATGCTGCCGCTGCTCGGCGCGATCAGGCCGGCGATCAGCTTCAGAAGGGTCGACTTGCCGCAGCCGGAAGGGCCGACCACCGCGACGAATTCGCCGTCGCGAATGTCGAGGTCGATCGGGGTGAGGCTCGGGACGTCGCCATCGGCCGTCCGGTAGGTCTTGGTCAGCGCCTTGATGGCGATCGCCGGTCGCGACGCGGTGGCGGCGGCGGGCGCATCGACGAGGCGGAGCTTGGCGGCAGTCATCGTGGCACGGATCCGGTCGGTTCGGGTCTTCGGACATGGCGATCGGCCGCGGCACCGCACGGCACGAAGGCGCCGCGCGCGACGACCGCCCGCAAGGACGGATGGAGCATGGCCTGCCCCCGCCGGTGTCCCGGCTCCGACATCGGTCCGCGCCATCGCGCGCAGGCCGCATGCCGGCGGCGGACGGGCCCTAGTTGGTGGCCCGGCCGGGCAGGAAGTCGGTCGTGAAGAACGACTGGACCCGGCCCTTGGCTGCGGCGTCGACGCCGCCATATTCGACCAGGATATCGACCGTGTCGGCGACCGCCTTGGCATTGGTCTGGAACGGCCGCTGATCGGGCGACAGACGATAGAGCCCGGCCGAGATGGTGAAGCCTTCGGTGAGCGTGTCCTTCTTGCCCGCCTTCGGATCGGCCTCCAGCATGGCCTCGGCGGCGGCCTGCGGCGCTTTCTCCGCCGCTTCCGCCGACAGGGTCGCGGCCTTCATGAACCGGCGCACGAGATCGGCATTGCCCGAGAGCGTGTCGCGATGGGCGATGATGCCGGTCGCCACCGAGTTGATGCCGTAATCGGCGAACATCACCGGGAAGACCGCCTTGCCGGTCGCGTCCTTGATCTTCATCGACTGGTCATGGGAATAGCCGAGCAGCACGTCCGCCTGCCCCGAGATCACGGCGTTGAGCTTGGTCTGGGCATCGCCGGCGAGGATCTTGACGTCGGCTTCGGTAAGCCCGGCCTTCTTCAGGAAGGCCGGCCAGACCTGCGACAGCGCGTCGCCCGGCGTGGTCGCGACCGTCTTGCCCTTGAGGTCGGCGGCCGTGCGGATGTTCTTGTCGGCGAATCCCATGGCGCTGGCCGGGTTCTTCTGCAGCAGCACGCCGGTCGAGATGACCGGAGCGCCGCGGATGGCGCCACGCACCACCGCCGACATGTCGGAATAGCCGAACAGGGCGGACTTGGCAGCGACCGCCTGCAGCGTCACGGCCGAGCCGCGCCCTTCCATGATGTCGAGGTCGATGCCTTCGGCAGCGAACAGGCCGAGCTTCTTGCCGTAGAAGAACGGCGCGTGCTCGCCGTAGAGATACCAGTTGAGCAGCAGCTGCGCCTTCTCCAGCGGCCTCGCCGACTGGGCGATGGCGGGGCTTGCGAGAACCGAGCTTGCGGCGAGTCCCGCAAGAAACTGGCGGCGATGCGGATGACGGTCGTTCATGGGCATTCTCCCGTTGATCGGCCGCCCCTGCATGGGAGCGGCCTTGTCGGCCTCACGATGTGAACTGGAACTCCTGCCGCCGGCTGGCGTGCCAGGGCAAGGCCAGCCGCTCGAGGACATCGATGGCCCAGAAGAGGATGACGCCGATCACGGCGAGCAGCACCAGGGCCGCGAACATGGTCGGCAGCTCGAAATTGCCGATCGAGCGCTGCAGCACGAAGCCGATGCCGGAATTGGAGCCGACGAACTCGCCCACCACCGCGCCGACCACCGCCAGCGTCACCGACACTTTCAGGCCCGAAAAGATCGCCGGCAGGGCGTTGGGCAGACTGACCATCGTGAACATCTGCCAGCGCGAGCATTTCATCGAGCGGGCCAGATCGCGCATGTCGGTATCGAGCGACTTGAAGCCCTGGACGCCCGCCACGACCACGGGAAAGAAGCCGAGGAGGAAGGCCGTGATCACCTTGGGCGCCAGCCCGAAGCCGAACCAGACGACGAAGAGCGGCGCGATGGCGACCTTGGGGATCGACTGCGAAAATACCAGAAGCGGATAGAAATAGGCCTCGACCCGCCGCGACGCGGCGATCAGCATGGCGGTCGGAATGCCGAACAGGGCCGACAGGACGAACCCGCCGAGGGTCGCGATGGTGGTCGGCACCGACTGGACGAGCAGCATGCCGCCCTCGGTCTGGAAGGTCTTCAGGACCTCGAGCGGCGCCGGCACCAGATAGGGCGGAATCTGCAGGATGCGGATCACCAGGTCCCAGCCGACGAGCATCACCAGAAGCAGGGCGAAGGGTCGCAGCCAGGAGGCTCGTGCCAGGGCCCTTGCCCAGGATTGGGGCTGTGACGCCTGCTCCGCCATGTCGATCGCTCCCGGTGACCAATCAGCCCTTCTGGCGGGGCTCTTATTGTGTAACTCACCAGTTACTTACATGGCGGCTCGCGGCGCTGTCAAGGTGCGGTAGGTGCCGAGCACGGCGGCCGTCACGGTCTCGACCGAATAGCCGTCGCTCACACGGGCGCGCGCCGCCTGCCCCATCGCGTCCACGTCGCCGGCATGAAGCCGCCGGATCGCCTCGGCGAGGCTTGCGACGTCATCGGGCCGGGCGATCGTGCCCGTCGCCGCCTCGACGACGAATTCGCGGCAGCCGGGCACGTCGGTGACGACGGCCGGCAGGCCACAGGCCGCCGCTTCCAGCAGCGCCTTGGGCAACCCCTCGCCGCCGCGGGAGGGCAGGATGAAGGCGTGGTGCTGCCTCAGGATCGCGGCGACATCGCGCCGGGCCCCGAGCGCCGTCACGCCCGGGCTCGCGGCAAAACCGGCAAGCTCCACCGCCGTATAGGCGCGTGGATTGAGCGGATCACCGGCGCCGACCAGCGTCAGCGTGACGTCGAGCCCTTCCGCCCTCAGGGTACCCACCGCCGCAACCGCGAGATCGACGCCCTTGGAACGGATCATCCGGGCGACCAGGGCGAGCTTCAGCGGCGGCCGCGCCAAGGGCGGCCGGGCGGTGAACGCACCGATATCGACACCGGCGCCACCCAGCTGAACGACACGGCCGGCCCGAAGTGCGCGTTTCAGCCCCATCGTCATGGCGTCGGAGGGGTTTTCGGTCAGCCAGACCGTCCTGTTCCCGTCGAGCGCCGAACGCGCCGCAAGCGCCAGGGCCCCTGAGGCGAAGCGCGTCGCCGGCGTCCGGCTCGCCGCCAGGAAACCAAGCCCTGTCACACTGATGACGGTCGGAAAGGCACCCGACATGGTGCGCGCGAGCGAGGCGATCGCCATGCCATGCAGCCCGAAGGCATGAACGAGGGTCGGCCGCGCCGGCTCGACGAGCCCCATCACCTGGCGTGCGGCCGGCATGAGGTTCTTCGGCACCAGGCCGGCGCGCGCCGCCTTGGCCGCCACGACCTTGATCCCCTCGGCCTCGATCCGCTCCGCCGCCGGCCCGCGCGCGGCGTGCAGCACGGCCTCGAAACCGGCATCACGCGCGGCGATCGCCCAAGGCAGGAAATGCGACTGGAAGAACCAGTCCTCGTTGATGACGAACAGAATGCGCGGCCGGGTCACGGGCGCCCTCCGCGGCCGAAGCCGGCGGCGCCATCCCGTCCACAGGCGAGCGGTGGGCAGTCCTCAACGGGCCATCTACGCGCCATGTTTCTTGCCTTTATGTCCGCCGAGTGAGACAAGACGCTCATGGCCGGACCTGCCATTCGCCTGCCTTCCGGCCTCCGGACGACGGCGCATTCCAGATCCGGCGGCCATGACCAACAGATTGATCTCGAACGTCGCCCGGAGCCGGACATCGCATACAAGCGGACTTCGCAACCACGACTCTCGCTGCTGTTTCCGACCTGACCATTCGGGCGCCATTCCATGCCGACCATCTCAGAAGAAGTCGAACGCTGCCTTCCCTACTTCGTCCGGCTTTGTGTTAACAGCGTCATTGTGACCGGCACGGGGCTGGACGAGGCGGCGCGCATGGTGGCGCAGGAGCTCGCCGACCGCATGAACCGCGAGCCGCGCATGGCCGACGACCTCAAGGAACATTTTGCCGCGACGCTCGAGGAGCTCATTCACCTCGTCTCCTCGCTCGCGCCGCGCCTGCCTGGCCGCATGCTGATGGAATTTGCCGAAAAGGCTTCGCAGGCCCAGGTCGCCTCCACCCTCGAACGCTCGCTGATCGGTGCCCTGCGCGCCGGCCACGGATAGAGCCCGCCGCGCTCGCCCGCTGGCGGCCGCACGGCCGTTTCGGGCGAAGCGCGAAATAACCTCTGACGCTACGGCATAGGGGTGTCCACCGGCTTGACCGGCCGGGGAAACGATGGTTTGTCGTACAGACTGTCCATTCAGCCGCCATAATTACGGGTCAGGTCTCGATACCGTCGATCCGATCAACATACAGCGCCGCGAACAGCCCTTTGAAACAGATCCCGCTCAAGACCTACCTGGTTGCGCTGCACGATTTCGGCGTGACCTTCCTGGCTCTGGCGCTCGCCGTTTCGCTGCGCGGCGAACCCTATATTTCGGGTTTCGGACGCAAGATCGAGATCGTCGGCGGCCTCGGCTTTGCCGCCTTCGCGCTGCTCGTCTACTACAGCTGCTCGCTTTATGCCTCGCGCTGGCGCTTCGCCTCGCTGTTCGACCTGTTCGGCATCGTCAAGGCCGTTTCGCTGCTGACCGCCGCGCTGCTCGTCGCCGACTACATGATTTCGCCACGCTATATCGAGGCCGGCAAGTTCTTCGGCGGCCGGACGCTGGCGATCTACTGGTGCGTGCAGATCATCCTGCTCGGCGGCCCGCGCGTCGCCTACCGCGCCTTCCGCAACTGGCGCCGCGCCAGCGTCGCCAGCGCCGACCTGCTCGGCGCCGTGGTGATCGGGCGGACCTCCGACGCGGAAGGCATCGTCAAGCTCGCCGAGGCGGGCGTTGCCGGCCCCATCCGGGTCTTCGGCATCATCAGCACGATCCCGCACGAGACGCGCCAGGTCGTGCGCGGCGTCCCGGTGCTCGGCTTCATCGACAGCGTCGAGAGCATCGTCCGCGACGCGACCGAACGGGGCATCGCCATCCAGCGCGCGCTGATCGGGCCGGAAGCGCTGCGGGATGTCCACCAGATCGAGGAGGTGATCGGGCTGTTCCGCCGTCTCGGCATTCCGACGATTCGCCTCGACATCGCCCATTCCACCGATATGAGCCGCCCGGCCAAGCTGCATGCCGTCATTGACGACGACCTGCTGATCCGGCCGCTGGTCGAGGTCGACGAGGAGCCGCTGAAGGCCTATGTGCGCGACAAGCGTGTCGTGGTCACCGGCGGCGGCGGTTCCATCGGCTCGGAACTCGTGCTGCGCAGCGCCGAGATCGGTGCCGCCGAAGTGCTGGTGATCGAGCATTCCGAGGCGGCCCTCCATGCCGTGCTGGAACGCGCCGAGCTGACCCTGGAAGGCAAGGCCAAGGCGGTGAAGGGCCGGCTCTGCGACATCCGCGACCGGGCGCGCATCGCCGACCTGATCACGGCGTTCAAGCCTGACGTGGTGTTCCACGCGGCCGCCCTGAAACACGTGCCGCATCTTGAGCGCGAGGTTGCCGAGGCGGTCCGGACCAACGTGCTCGGCACCGTCAATACCGCCGACGCCGCGATCGCCGCCGGCGCCAGCGTCTTCGTGCTGATCTCCACCGACAAGGCGACCAAGCCGGCTTCGATCCTCGGCGCCACCAAGCGGATTGCCGAGCTCTACACCCAGTCGATCGACGCGGCGCCGACCCTGGTCGGCGGCCATGTACACAGCGCCACCCGGCTCGTCGCCGTGCGTTTCGGCAACGTTCTCGGCACGGCCGGTTCGGTGGTGCCGCGCTTTCGTGCCCAGATCGAGGCCGGCGGCCCGGTGACCGTCACCGACCCGGCGATGGTGCGCTATTTCATGACCAAGCGCGAGGCGACGGACCTGCTGTGGACCGCCGCCCGCGTGACCACCACCCCTGGCGCGGCCTGCCAGTCGGCCGTGCTGGTGCTCAATATGGGGCAGCCGGTGCGCATCGACGATCTCGCGCGGCGGATGATCCGGCTGGCCGGCTTCGAGCCCGAGCGCAGCATGCAGATCGTCTATACCGGCAAGCGCCCGGGCGAGCGCATGGCCGAGTTCCTCTTCGAGGAGCGCGAGCCGCAATTCGATATCGGCGTGCGCGGCATCGTGGCCGCCGAGTCGCAGTCGATCCCGCTGCCGCGGCTGCACGCGATCATTGCCGAGCTCGCGAGCGCGGCCCAGCAGGGCGACGACGAGGTGGTGCGCGCCCTGGTCGCCGACCTCGTGCCGGATATCCGCAAGCCCAACAATGTCGTGCCCCTCGAACAGGTGCGCGGCCAGGCGAGCTAAAGGCGAGCCGCCGGCCCCGGGGCGCCAGCCGTCCGCGGCGCCCCAACCACGGCAGAGGCCGTCCTGTTTCTGAACGGCGCCGGAAGACGATCCCCATCCTCTCCGGTTCCGCCGGTCTCTCGCCATCGGCGATGCGATGGCAATGGCGACGCCCCGGGCGCCGATGCGAGGCCCGGGGCGGTAGAAAACCGGCTCAGGCCAGCGTGTAGCTGGTCTTGACGGTCGTGTAGAACTCGCGGGCATAGGCCCCCTGTTCGCGCGGACCGTAGCTCGATCCCTTCCGGCCGCCGAACGGCACATGATAGTCGACGCCGGCCGTCGGCAGATTGACCATCACCATGCCGGCATCCGAATTGCGCTTGAAATGCGTCGCATGCTTCAGCGAGGTGGTGCAGATGCCGGAGGCAAGGCCGAAATCGGTGTCATTGGCCACCGCCAGCGCCTCATCGTAGCTCTTCACGCGCAGGACCGCGGCAACCGGTCCGAAGATCTCCTCGCGGGCAATGCGCATGTCGTTCGAGACGCCGGTGAACAGGGCCGGCTGCAGATAGAAGCCCGGCGTATCGCGGTTCAGCCGCTCGCCGCCCCAGTGCAGCTTGGCGCCTTCGTCGCGGCCGATGGCGATGTATTTCTCGTCCTGGCCGAGCTGGCTCTCGTCGACCACCGGGCCGATATGGGTGCCGGCCTTGAGGGCGTCGTCCACCACGAGACCCTTCAGCCGCTCGGTCAGCGCATCGACGAAGCGGTCGTGAATGCCCTCGGTGACGATCAGCCGCGAGGAGGCGGTGCAGCGCTGGCCGGTGGAGAAATAGGAGCCGTTGGCGGCGCATTCGACGGCCACCGCGAGATCGGCATCGTCCAGCACGACGAGCGGGTTCTTGCCGCCCATTTCGAGCTGCACCTTCTTCATTGGCGTTGCCGCCACGCAGGCCGCCGCGACGCGCCGGCCGGTCGCGACCGAGCCGGTGAACGAAATGGCGGCGACGTCGGGATGTTCCAGCATGGCCTGGCCGACCACCGAGCCGCGGCCCATGACGAGGTTCAGCACGCCCTTCGGCAGACCGGCGCGGTTGAGGATGTCGACCAGCGCCCAGGCCGAACCGGGTACGAGGTCGGCCGGCTTGATCACCACGGTATTGCCATAGGCGAGCGCCGGGGCGAGCTTCCAGGCCGGAATGGCGATCGGGAAGTTCCAGGGCGTGATCAGGCCGACGACGCCGACCGGTTCACGCGTCACCTCGATGCCAACGCCGGGGCGGACCGAATTGACCAGCTCGCCGTTGAGCCTCACCGCTTCGCCGGCGAAGAAGGCGAGGATCTGGCCGGCGCGCGTGGCCTCGCCGATGCCCTCGGCCAGCGTCTTGCCTTCCTCGCGCGACAGCAGCCGCCCGAGCTCGTCCTTGCGCGCAAGCACCTCGTCCGAAGCCTTTTTCAGGACCTCGTAGCGCTCCTGCGGGGTCGACCGGCTCCAGGCCGGAAAGGCCGCCTTCGCGGCCGCGACCGCCGCCTTCAGGTCCTCGACCGACCCTTGTGCATACTCGCCGATCACATCGGCCGTGTTGGACGGGTTCAGATTGGGCGCGGCCTTTTCGGCGGCGACGAACTCGCCCGCGATGAAATTGCGAAATACGGTGGTCATGGCGTCGCCTCTCTTCAATTGGCACGCGCCGCGCCGGATCGGACGTTCCGGAGCCCGCCGGCCGCGGGACGGCCCGCGCAGAAAGCGGCGCGCGATGGGGCGGCATGGTTCGCATATTGCGGCCGGCGAAGCCAGTGCCGGCGGGACGCATGGCAGAGCCGCCGATTGACGGGAGCGAGACCGCGGCGCCACGGAAAAGTGATCCGTTTTGCAACCGGCGATATGGGCAGGATGGGCGTTTTCTCGTTTTTCATCAGCCGCTTGACGGATAGCCGGCTATGGCGGGTACCGGCGATCCGGGCTAGCATGGCGGCTCGATCGACCATCGAGACCGCATGACATGCATGATCCCGCCGCCAATGCCGACCAGCTCGCCTCGCCGTCCTATCGCCTGCCGGCGCTCGATCAGGACTTCCTGCTGGCCGAGCAGCAGCGCGGCGTCCGCTTCCTGCTCGAATACGAGAAGGCCGACCAGGTGCTCAGGCGCTGGGCCGTGCGCTCGACCATCGTCGTGTTCGGCAGCGCCCGCGTGCGCGAGGACGGGCCGGGCCGGCATGCCCATTGGTATGCCGCGGCGCGCGAATTCGGCCGGCTCGCTTCCGTCAATGGCGGGGCCCTGACCGCTCACGAAGGCGTTCGCGACAACGTCATCGCCACCGGCGGCGGCCCGGGCCTGATGGAGGCGGCCAACCGCGGCGCCGCCGATGCCGGCGCCCCCTCGATCGGCTTCAACATCCGCCTGCCGCACGAGCAGGAGCCGAACGCCTATTCGACGCCGGAACTGACGTTCCTGTTTCACTATTTCGCGATGCGCAAGATGCATCTGGCCATGCGCGCCAACGCGCTGATTGCGTTCCCCGGTGGTTTCGGGACCTTCGACGAGCTGTTCGAGGTGCTGGCCCTGATGCAGACCACCAAGATGCGCCTCATCCCGGTCGTGCTGTTCGACGAGGCCTATTGGCGCTCCGTCTTCAATTTCGAGGCGATCGTCGAAGCCGGCATGATCACGCGCGAGGAGCTCGGCCTGTTCCGTTATGCCGACACCCCCCAGGCCATCTGGGACCTCATCGCCGCGGCCGACGGCATCGCGCCGCAGCCCGATCAGAACCCTGCCTGAAGGAGCCGGTCCGATGTCGATCCGCCTGCATGTCCTGGGAGCCGCCCGGGTGGTGACCGGCTCGTCCTATCTGTTCGAGGCCCGCGGCCGGCGAATCATGGTCGACTGCGGCATGTTCCAGGGCACCAAGACGATCAAGGAGCTGAACTATCGCGCCTTTCCGTTCCGGCCCGGCGACGTCGACGCCGTGCTGCTGACCCATGCCCATATCGACCATTCCGGGCTCCTACCGAAGCTGACCAAGGCGGGCTATCGCGGGCCGATCCATGCCACCCGCGCGACCGTCGACCTCTGCTCGATCATGCTGCCGGATTCCGGGCATATCCAGGAAATGGAGGTCGAGCAGCTCAACCGCCGCCGCAGTCGCAAGGGCGAGCCCAGGGTCGAGCCGATCTATACCGCGGTCGACGCGGTGGCCTGCCTGCAGCAGTTCCGCGCCGTCGACTACGGCAAATGGCTGCCGCTCGGCGACGGCATCCGCGCGCGCTACTGGAATGCCGGCCACATTCTCGGCTCGGCCTCGATCGAGCTCGAATTCCCCGGCGAGACCGCGGAAGCAGCGCCCGTTCGGGTGCTGATGTCGGGCGACCTCGGCCCCGATGCCAAGCTGTTCCACCCCGATCCGGACGGACCGACCGATCTCGACCTCGTCGTCTGCGAAGCGACCTATGGCGATCGCGACCGGCCGGCGACCACGGTGGACAGCCGCCGCCACGTGCTCGCCGCCGAGGTGACGGCGGCGGCCCGGCGCGGCGGCCCGCTGCTGATCCCCTGCTTTGCGGTGGAGCGGACCCAGGAGATCCTCGCCGACCTGCTCGCCTCCATGGCCGCCGGCGAGGTGCCGGAAGCGCCGATCTTCGTGGACTCCCCGCTCGCCATCAAGGCGACCGAGATCTTCGAAACCCATGCCGGCGAGCTCGAGGACAATGCCGGCCTGGAACGGCTGACCAATTCGCCGCTGGTCCGGTTCACGGAATCGGCCGACCAGAGCCGGTCGCTCGAACGGCTGCGCGGCTTCCACATCATCATCGCAGCCAGCGGCATGGCCGATGCCGGCCGCATCCGGCATCACCTCACCAACCATCTCTGGCGGCCGTCGACGACCGTGCTGATGGTCGGCTATCAGGCCGAGGGAACCCTCGGCCGCCTGCTGCTCGACGGCGCCAGGTCCGTGCGCATCCGCGGCGAGGCCGTGAAGGTGCAGGCCACCATCCGCATGATCGACGCCTATTCGGGTCATGCCGACCGGACCGAAGTGCTCGACTGGCTCCTCGCCCGCAGGCCGGTGCGCGGCGGCGTCATGCTGGTTCACGCGGAGGAACGGGCGCTCGACGCTTTCGCGCCGGCGGTCGGCGAGGCCATCGTGGCTCCCGAGCGCGTGCTGGTCCCCCATCTCGACGACACGCTGGAGATCGGCGCCGGCTTCGCCCGGATCGTCACGCCGGCGGCGCCCCGGCGCATCGAGCCCGACCATGTCGCCGGCCTCGACTGGCACAACGACACCGCAGCCTTTCTTGCCGAGCTCCACGCCGCGCTCGACAAGGCGGCCGACGACCGGTCGCGCCGCATCATCCTGCGCCGGCTGCAGCGCGCCCTTGCCGGGGAAGGCTGACCCGCGGCGGCATCACTCGAACAGGTCGGCATAGCTGAGCTCGACCCCGGCCGCCGCCTTGAGGATCTCGTTCAGGTGGCGGCTCATCGCATCGACGGCGGTTGCGGCGTCGCCCGCCTCCACCGCATTCAGGATCGCGCGGTGCTGCGCGACGAGCGGCTCCATCGTGTCCGCGCCGTGCAGGGTCAGCGCGCAGATCCGGTCCATATGCGCCTTCTGCTCCTCGATGGCCGCCCAGGCCGCCCGGCAGCCTGCACCCTCGGCCAGGGTGACATGGAACAGCGTGTCGAGCCGCTGGAAGGCGCTATGGTCGCCGGCCTCCGCCGCCTTGGCCTGAGCCTCGATCAGCGCGCGCGCCCGGACGAGGTAATGGCCGTCGAACCGCTCGCAGGCGCGCCTGACGATGGCAACTTCCAGCGCCTCGCGAATGAAGCGCGCATCCAGCATGCGCTGGACCGACAGTTTCACCACCACCGTGCCGCGCTGCGGCTGGACGTCCAGCAGGCCGGCACGGGTCAATGCGATGAAGGCTTCGCGCACCGGTTGGCGCGAGACCCGAAAGCGCTCGCCAATCTCTGTTTCCGACAGGCGCTCGCCGGGCCTGATCGACAGATCGATGATCTGCGCGCGCAATTCGCGCTCCACCCGCGATGCCGCGCTTTCGGCGGCGCGGGTCGAAGCGGGCGGGGTAACGGCGCGTTCGAGCATCATCAGTCCCGGGCTTGAACTTCCATACAAGTGAATACTAGACTAGCAAACAAGGCCTTCGCCTGTCACTCGGCAAAGCGCGGGACCGCCGGATCGAAACGGCGAGGCGAGGCCGATCCGGGAGGACATGATGCTCTCGCGCCGGTTACCGCCATCGACCGCCACCGCTCCGGTGCAGCCCGTCACGGTCATCGGCCGGACCGCCACACGCAGGCGCCGGAATCTGCAGGAGCCGCGCACGGGCGACGCCAACGCGCCGCGGCCGCGCCGCCATGCCGGAGGACGTCCGGCCCGACGCCGATTCTTTTTCCCTGACCGTCACATCATCCGCATGGAGGGCAATCGATGACAATCGCCATTCGCCAGGCCAGCCACCCCGAAGCGGCCGCCGCCTTCGACACCGCGGCGCTGCGCCGGCATTTCCTCGTCGAAGACCTGTTCCAGCCCGGCCGGGTCGAGCTCGTCTATTGGCACACCGACCGCCTGGTGATCGGCGGAGCCACCCCGCTTCATGCCCCGCTCATGCTGCCGACGCCAAAGGCCATCGGCTCGGACACCTTTCTGGCCCGTCGCGAGCTCGGCATCTGCAATGTCGGCGGCGCCGGCCGTGTCATCTGCGAAGGCGAGCCGCACCGGCTCGAGCCGCGCGACATGCTCTATGTCGCCATGGGCACGCGCGAGGTCGCCTTCGAGAGCTTCGACGCGGAAAAGCCGGCTAAGTTCTATCTGCTGAGCACGCCGGCCCACGCCCGCCACAAGACCGTTCTGGTACGCGAGGAAGAGGCCAATGCGGTCGAGCTCGGCAGCCAGGAACAGGCCAATAGCCGCACCCTGCGCCAATATATCATTCCCGGCCGCGTCGCCTCCTGTCAGCTCGTCATGGGTCTGACGAGCCTGAAGCCCGGCAATGTCTGGAACACCATGCCGAGCCATGTCCATGACCGACGCTGCGAGGCCTATCTCTATTTCGATCTGGCTCCGGACGCGCGGGTGTTCCATCTGATGGGCGAGCCCGCCGAGACGCGCCATCTGGTCGTCGCCAACGAGCAGGCGATCCTCTCGCCCGGCTGGTCGATCCATTCCGGCTGCGGCACGGCCGCCTATTCCTTCATCTGGGCCATGGGCGGCGACAACCAGGATTTCGCCGACATGGACATGGTCGCCATGGCGGAGCTGCGCTGATGACCAATCCGGTCCATTTTTCGCTCGCCGGCCGCCGCGCCCTGGTGACGGGCGCCAATACCGGGCTCGGCCAGGCGATCGCCATCGCGCTCGCCGCCGCCGGCGCCGACATTGTCGGCGCCGGCCGCTCGGCCATGGCCGAAACCGAAACCGCGGTGACCGCGCTCGGCCGGCGCTTCCTTGCCGTCACGGCCGACCTCGCGCGGATGGAGGCCATCGAGCCGCTGGTCGAGGCGGCCTCCACCGAAGCCGGTCCGATCGACATCCTCGTCAACAATGCCGGCATCATCAGGCGCGCCGACGCGCTGGACTTCACCGAGGCCGACTGGGACGCGGTCATGAACGTCAACCTGAAGGCGGTGTTCTTCCTGTCCCAGGCGGTGGCGCGCCGCATGGTGGCCGAGAGACGCCGCGGCCGGATCATCAACATCGCCTCGATGCTGTCGTTCCAGGGCGGCATCCGCATCCCCTCCTACACGGCGTCGAAAAGCGGACTTGCCGGCCTCACCCGGCTGCTCGCCTGCGAATGGGCTGCCAGGGGCATCAATGTGAACGCGATCGCCCCCGGCTATTTCGTCACCAACAACACGGCCGCCCTGCGCGCCGATCCGGAGCGCAACGCCCAGATCCTGGCGCGCATTCCCGCCGGCAAATGGGGCGAGCCGAGCGAGCTCGGCGGCGCCGCCGTGTTCCTCGCTTCTGACGCCGCGAGCTATGTCCACGGCGCCGTGCTTCCGGTCGACGGCGGCTGGCTCGCCCGCTGACCTCGCCCCGGGTTCACGCCGCGGCAGGCCGGCATTGGACATCCGCCGGCAGCCCGGCGGCGACGCGGCCGTGGAACCCGGCTAATGCATCGACGGTTTCATTGCGATACGCGCGGGCGCCCCTGCGCCGAACGGAGCGGCGACCGGTTCGACCTTGGCCTCGCCATCCTTCTGCGCCACTGTCCGCCGCGCTTTCTGGCAGAGATCGAGAGACATCGTGGACGCGCTTTTCATCGGACAGACCTATATCGACGTGACGCTGATCGCCGACGCGATCCCGACCGGGGACGACAAGGCCGTCGCCCGCGACTATGCCGTGTCCTTCGGCGGCAATGCGGTGACCGCGGCCTTCGCGACCGCCAAGCTCGGCGTCGCGCCCGACCTGATGACCTCGCTCGCCAATGACTGGCTCGGGCGGATGTTCTCGGACATGGCGGTGCGCTACGGCGTCTTCGTCCATCCGCGCCCGGTCAGGCGCTCGTCGCTGTCCTTCGTCATTCCCAATGACGGCAAGCGCGCGATCCTGCGCGCCCGCGACGACGACTACCTGCACCCCTTCCCGACGCTCAACCTGCGCGGCTGCCGCATCCTGCATCTCGACGGCCATCAGGCCGACGCGGCGATCGCCTATGCCAAGGCCTGCCGCGAGGCGGGCATTCCAACCTCGCTCGACGGCGGCGGGCTGAGGGCCAACACCCGTGAGCTCCTCGAATTCATCGACTTCGCCGTCGTCGCCGAACGGTTGTGCGAGCAGATGGAGCTGACCCCGGCCGAAATGCTCGACTATCTCCATGCCCGCGGCTGCCGGATCGGCGCGGTGACGCTCGGCGAGCGCGGCCTCGTCTGGATCGACGACAAGGGTGCGAAGCACGACCTGCCGGCGCTGCCCGTTCCGGCCGAGCGGGTGATTGACACCAATGGCGCCGGCGACATCTTCCACGGCGCCTATGTCGCCTCCTACCTTGCCTATCCCGAGGCGAGCTGGGACGCGCATTTCCGCTTCGCGCGCGCCGCCTCGGCCCATTCGGTGCAGCGGCTCGGCAACGAGGCGAGCCTGCCGAGCCTTGCCGATATCGCGGCCGTCAGGGCCGAGTTCGAAACCGTCGCATGACGCTCGAGGCCGGGGTCGCAGGCGGCGCCGGCCTCAGCTGCCGGCATCGCGCTCGCAGCGCGTCTGCCAGAGGCTCGGCTTGCCGGTCGCCACCAGCGCGCCGTCGCGGATGGAATAATTGTCGGTGCCGACCTCGACATTGTCGATGACGCGTACCCGGCCGTCCTCGGCCTTCATCAGGGTGAACCGGCGCTGCTGCCGGCCGCGTGGCAGCTCGATGACGAATTCGAACAGGCCGCTCGGCAGGATCCGGGCCGAGACGACCTTCAATTCGTCCTGGCTGTCGCCGAAATCGCGCGGATGGACCAGCCGGCCATTGCGGACAGCATAGGTCAGGCTGCCGTTGCGCGCGCTGGCCGGCCCCGCGCAATCGAGCCGCCATGTACCGAGAACGTCCCAGGCGCGCGCGGCCGCCACATCGGCGGCCGGATCGGCCATCGCCGGCGCCGCCAGCAACATCAGCGCCGCCGCGCGTCCCCACAGTCCGGCCCATGCCATGGCGCCACCTTTCCATCCTGCGCCCCCAGCGCGCGAAGCTAACGCCTTCGTGTCCGCCGCGCCAGCCGCGGCGGAAAATCGTACCGCCAGGTGCCTTTCCACGCGACGGACGGGTTGAACGCTGGCCGCAACATCCGCACTGTGACGGCACCATCCTTCCCGTCACAAGCCATGAACAGGTTCCGCATGACCGCCGGCCGGCGCCCGAAATCCGTCACAACGCCTCTTCTCGCCGTCGCGGTCGCACTTGTCGGGCTCGTCGCCCCCGGCGCGATCGCCTCCGTGCCGGGCAGCGGCCTCATCTGGCCGCTCGTCGAATTCGCCGTTCTGGTCGCGGCCGTGTTCGCCGCCATCCACCATGCCGACGTCGTCGCCCACAGGACCGGCGAGCCCTACGGAACGCTGGTGCTGACGCTGGCGGTGACGATCATCGAGGTTGCCCTGATCGTCTCGATCATGCTGGCCGGCGAGGAAAGCCCGATGCTAGCGCGCGACACGGTGCTCGCCGTGGTCATGGTGGTGTGCAACGGCATCGTCGGCATCTGCATCATTCTCGGCGGCCTGCGCTACGGCGAACAGGGCTTCCGGCTGCCCGGCGCCAGCTCCTATCTGGTCGTGCTGATGCCGCTCGCCACCCTGACGATGATCCTGCCGAACTATACGACCAGCGTGCCGGGCCCCTTCTACAACCTGTCACAGCTCATCTATGCCGCCATCGCCACGCTCGTGCTCTACGGCGTGTTCCTTTATGTCCAGACCGTCCGGCACCGGGATTATTTCCTGTCCGATTCCGGCGTCTCGACACCGGACGAGAACGCCCATGTGCCCGGCAATCGCGAGGTCCTGGCCAGCGTCGTGCTGCTGATCCTGGCGCTGGTCGGCGTCGTCCTGCTGGCCAAGAACTTCGCCAATTCGGTCAAGCTCGCCGTCAATCTGATCGGCGCGCCGATCGGTGCGGTCGGCCTGCTGGTCGCGCTGCTGGTGCTGATGCCGGAAGGCATCGCCGCCGTGCGCGCGGCCAAGAACAACGAGCTGCAGAAGAGCCTGAACCTGGCGCTGGGCTCGTCGCTCGCCACGATCGGCCTGACCATTCCGGCGGTCTGTGCCGTGTCCATCGTGCTCAAGCAGCCGCTCGGCCTCGGCCTCGACAACCGCGACATGGTGGTGCTGCTGCTCACCTTCGCGGTCAGCCTCGTCACCTATGGCGGCGGCCGCACCAACATCCTGCCCGGCGTCGTCCACCTCGTGCTGTTCGCGACCTACGTGTTCCTGATCTTCGCGCCTTGACCGGCTTCCAGGTCCGTTGCCGCCCGCCGCCCTTATTCGGCGGCGAGCGGCAGAGCCGGCACCGCAGGCGCGGCGGCGGCCGGCTCGTCGGACCGGTGCGCCGGCTTGACGCGGAACCAGACGGCGTAGAGCGCCGGCAGGAACAGCAGCGTTAGGACCGTCGCCCCGAACAGGCCGCCGGCAATGGTGATCGCCATCGGCCCGAAGAACAGCGACCGCGCCAGCGGGATCATCGCCAGGATGGCGGCGAGCGCGGTCAGCACCACCGGCCGCGACCGGCGTACCGTCGCCTCGATGATGGCGTCGTGCAGCGAATAGCCGTTGGCCTGGTCCTCGTCGATCTGCTGCACCAGGATGACCGTGTTGCGCATGATCATGCCGGCAAGCGCGATCAGGCCGAGCAGCGCGACGAAGCCGAACGGCGCGCCGGTCAGGTTGAGCGCGAAGGAGGCGCCGATCAGGCCGAGCGGGGCGGTCGAGAACACCAGGAACAGCCGCGAGAACGACTGGAGCTGCAGCATCAGCACGCTGAGCATGGCGAGGAACATGACCGGGAACAGGATGAAGATCGAGCTGTTGGCCTTGGCCGATTCCTCGATGGCTCCGCCCTCCTCGATGCGCATGCCGGCCGGCAGCGAGGCGATGAGTTCGCCGAGCGCGGCCTTCACCTGGCCGCTGACCACCGGCGGCTGGATGCCGTCTCGCACGTCGGCCCGGACCGTCATGGTCAAGTCGCGGTTGCGTCGCCAGAGGATCGGATCCTCCTCGCGGAACTCGATCCGCGCCACCTGCGCGAGCGGCACCGGCACGCCGCCGCGGGCGATGATGGTGAGGTCGCCGATGCGGCTGAGATCGACCCGCTCCGGCGCGACCGCCCGGGCGACGATGTCGACCCGTTCGGTGCGGTCGCGCACGCTGGTGACGGTGACGCCCGAGAGCAGCGTCTGCAGCGTCTGCGCGACGTCCTGAACGTTGAGGCCGAGCGCCCGGGCACGGTCCTGGTCGACCACCAGCTTGACCGAGGGCGACTGCTCGTTCCAGTCGAGATGCGGGTCGCGGACATTGGCGTTGGCACGCATGACGTCGCGCACCTTGATGGCCATGTCGCGCACCGCTTGCGGCTCGGTGCCGATCACCCGGAACTGCACGGGGAAGCCGACCGGCGGACCGAAATTGAAGCGGTCGACGCGCACCCGCGCCTCCGACAGCTTGCCGGCCGCGACCTCCGCCTCGATCCGTGCCTTGATGCGTTCGCGGGCTTCGAGGTTCTTGGCGATGATCACGATCTGGGCGAAGGATTCGTCCGGCAGCTGCGGGTTGAGGCCGAGCCAGAAGCGCGGGCTGCCCTGGCCGACATAGGTCGTGTAGGTGGCGATGTCGGCATCGCCCTTCAGCATCTGCTCGGCCCGCTTCGCGGTTTCGAGCGAGGCGGTGATCGCGGTGCCCTGCGGCAGGCGCATTTCCAGGAACAGCTCGGGCCGTTCCGAGATCGGGAAGAACTGCTGCTGCACGCGGCCGAAGGCGACCACGGCGACCGCGAAGGTGACGAGCGTCGTCGCAACCACAAAGAACTTGTGGTCGACCGACCAGCCGACCAGCCGGCGCAAAACCTGATAGGTCGGCGTCTCGTAGATCGCATGCGGATCGGAATGGTCCGGCCGCGGCGGCAGCGGCTTGCCGCGCTTTTCCGCCCGCGCCACGGCGCGCTGATATTTGCGCTCCTCCAGCTTCTGGAAGTCCGGCAGCAGCTTGGCGCCGAGATAGGGCGTGAAGATCACCGCGACGAACCAGGAGACGATCAGCGACAGGCCGACCACCCAGAAGATGCCGCCGGCATATTCGCCGACCGCCGAATTGGCGAGCCCGACGGGCAGGAAGCCGATGGCGGTGACGAGCGTGCCGGTCAGCATGGGAAACGCCGTGGAGGTCCAGGCGAAGGCCGCCGCCGACAGGCGGTCCCAGCCCTGCTCCATCTTCACCACCATCATCTCGACCGCGATGATCGCATCGTCGACGAGCAGGCCGAGGGCGATGATCAGAGCGCCGAGCGAGATCCGGTGCAGGTCGACGCCGAGGGCGAACATGGCGATGAACACCACGACCAGCACGAGCGGCACCGACAGCGCGACGACGATGCCGGTGCGCCAGCCGAGCGACAGGAAGCTGACCAGCAGCACGATCGCCAGCGCCTCGATGAACGAGCGGGCGAATTCGGACACCGCGTGCTCGACCACCTGCGGCTGGTCGGCGATCTGGCCGAGCTCGACGCCGACAGGAATGTCGCGCCGGAACTCTTCGCGCGCCTGGGCGAGGTCGTGGCCGAGCGTGGTGATATTGGCACCCTTCTGCATGACGACGCCGACCAGCACCGCCGCCTGGCCCTCCTGGCGGACGAGATAGGTCGGCGGATCGACGAAGCCGCGCGTGATGGTCGCGATGTCGCCGAGCCGAAAGGTCCGGCCGTTGACGTCGACGGGCGTTGCGGCCACCGCCGCGACACCGTCGAGCGCACCGGTGACGCGCAGCGGCACGCGCGCCGAGCCGGTGTCGATGGTGCCGGCGGGCACCACGGCGTTCTGGCGCTGCAGGCTTTCGAAGATGGCCGAGGCCGGCACGCCGAGGGTCGCGAGCTTGGCATGGCTGAACTCGACGAAGATCCGCTCGTCCTGCGTACCGTAGAGATTGACCTTGGTGACGTTGGGCACGCGCAGGAGCCGGCTCTTGAAGCGCTCGGCGATGCGCTTCAGCTCGGCATAGTCGGCACCCTCGCCCGTCAGAGTGAACAGGACGGAATCGACGTCGCCATATTCGTCGTTGACATTGGGGCCGATCAGGCCGGCGGGCAGGTCGGCCCGCAGATCGTCGAGCTTCTTGCGCGTCTGGTAGAACAGGGTCGGCACGTCGCGCGCCGGCGTATTGTCGCGGAACACCAGCTGCATCGCCGTGAAGCCCGGCTTGGTATAGGTCTGGATGCGTTCGAACCAGGGCAGTTCCTGCAGCTTCTTCTCGATCCGTTCGGCCACCTGGTCCTGCATTTCGCGCGCCGTCGCGCCCGGCCAGATCGCCGTGATGACCGCCACCTTGATGGTGAAGGAGGGATCTTCCGCCCGGCCCAGCCGGAAGTAGGCGAACAGGCCGCCGGCAGTCAGCGCCAGGATCATGAACAGCACCAGAGCCGGGTGGGTCACCGCCCAGTACGACCAGTTGCCCTTGGTGAGTTCGGCATCGCGCACGCGATCGGCTGCGGACATGGGGGTCTCTCCCGCGAACTAAGGCTGCGGAGCTTCAAGGAACGATCGGCAACGCCGCCACGACCGGTCGTGGCGGCAGGCACGGCAAGGAAGCCGGCTCAGCTTCTGACTTCGACGACGCGCACCTTCTGGCTCGCGTCGAGCTTGTGCACGCCGAGCGCGACGACCTTGTCGCCGTCGGCGATGCCGCCCGAGACCAGCACGTCGCGGCCCTCGTAGCCTTCGACGGCGACCGGCCGCAACGTCAGGTCGCCGCTCGCCTCGTCGACGAGGAAGACCGACGGGCCGCGCCCTTCCGAATAGAGCGCGGAGATGGGGAGGCGAGCCACGCGGGCGGACGCGGGCTCGCCCACCGTGACGGTCGCCGTCATACCGATGACGACGCCGTCATCGGCGTTCTGAATGGTGAAGCGGGCCTGGAAGGTCCGCGTTGCTGGGTCGGCGGAGGCGGCGAATTCACGCAGCTTCGCTTCGTACCGGCGATTGGCGTTCGACCAGAGCGAGACGCTCGCCTGGCCGGTGCGGACGCGCTCGATCAGCGCCTCCGGCACGGCCACGACGGCCTCGCGCTCGCCGGCGCGGGCGACACGGACGACGGGCGTGCCGGACGCGACGACCTGCCCGGGCTCGGCGAGGGTCGCGGTGACGACGCCGTCGACGTCCGAGACGAGCGTCGAATAGGCGAGCTGGTTGACCGCGAGTTCCAGCGCGCGCTTGGCGCGGTCGAGCCGGCCGCGGGCATCCGCGGTGCGGGCGAGCTGCTGGTCGACGGCGGCCTGGGTCGCCCAGCCGGAGCGCCTGAGGTCCAGCGAGCGCTTGTCCTGCGCCTCGCTCGTGTTGAGATTGATCTGCGCCGCCGCGAGCTCGGCCTCCGCCTGCTCCTTCTGCAGCGCCAGATCCGTCGGGTCGAGCCGGGCGAGCGCCTGGCCACGGGTGACTGCCTGGCCCTGCTGCACCAGCCGCTCGGCGATCTTGCCGGCGACGCGGAAGCCGAGATCGCTCTCGATCCGCGGCCGGACGCTGCCGACGAAGCTGCGCTCGGGCGTGCGGGCGACGAACTTGACCGTCTCGACGACGACGGCGCGGGCCGGTGGCTGCGCGCGGTTCTCGGTATGCGCATTGCCGTCATTGCAGGCGGCGAGCGCCAGGGCGAAAAGGGGGACCGCTACGAAGGGAACGAGGGGGCGGCGCATGGCGGCAGCTCTCAGGCTTTCAGGGCACGCAGGGCGAATTGGGTGAGGCCGCGGGCCTGTGCTTCCAGGTCGCGGATTTCATCGAGATCGGCGCAGTGGGCGATCAGCGTCGGGTGGAACACGCTGACATGGGTCTGCTTGAACAGCATCGCGGCCTCCACCGGGTCGCGCACCACGAACTCACCCGCCACCATGCCTTCGCGGATCACCTCGGCGAAGATGACGGTCAGCCCCTGGATATAGCCCTTCACCACGCCCCAGCTTTCGACGATGGCGTTCTCCACCATGTCGTGCAGGCGACGCTCCTCGGTGAAATTGTTCTTGTTGTAGCGGTGGATGGCGAGGACCATCTCGCCGAGCCGGTCGGCCGCCGACTTGCCCTTTTCGGCCGCGATCGCCCGCACCTGATCGGTGCTGACCTCGAGCAGGCGGCGGGCGATCTCCTCGCAGATCGCCGACTTGGTCGGGAAGAAGCGATAGACGTTGGCCGGGCTCATCCCCAGCGCGCCGGCAATGTCGGCCACTGCCGTCTTGGCATAGCCCACCCGCCGGAAATGCTCCTCCGCCACCACGAGAATGCGCTCGCGGGTCTCCTCCGGCGTCGGGCGGGTTTTGACGGTCATGGCACCAGCTTGCTTGATGAATGACGAGTGATGATTTTGGATTTTTATCACTCATCAGAAATCAGTCAAGCGGAAATCCCGCTCGCCGCCTCGGCGGCGGCGCGCGGGTCGAAACTCGGGTGCGGGGGACGTTGCGGCGCCGGCAGACCCGGGGTGACGCTATGGCGGGATCATCCGCTCCGGCTCAGCGGCGCCCGCGCAGGCGGCCGACGATGCCGGTCGGGAAAAAATAGACGCTGAGCACGAACAGGATGCCGAGGAACAGCAGCCAGCGGTCCGGATGCAGGAGCTTGGAGAGCAGCGGTATGGCCTCGGTCGCCGCCGAACCGCTGGCCATCAGCTTCTGCAGATAGTTCTGCGCGACGATGAACAAGGTGGCGCCGACGACCGCGCCATACATGGTGCCCATGCCGCCGATGACGACCATCAGGAGGATGTCGAGCATGATCGCGAACGACAGCGTCGTGTCCGGACCGGTATAGCGCAGCCAGAGCGCGCTCATCGCACCCGCGCAGACCGCCATGGCGGCGGCAAGGCAATTGGCGACCGTGCGGTAGTAGACGACGCGATAGCCGAGCGCCTCGGCGCGCATGTCGTTTTCGCGGATCGCCTGCAGCACGCGCCCGAAAGGCGAATTGACGACCCGGAGCGCCATGAGGAACAGCGTCAGCGCGGCGACGAAGACGAGATAATAGGCGAGGATGCGGCCGTTGATGTCGACGCCGAAGATCTGGCCGTCGACGAGCCTGAAGCCGGGCCGCAGGACTTCCGGCACGCGGAACGACCGGCCATCCTCGCCGCCGGTATATTCGGAGAACTGGGTGGCCAGAAAGGCGACGGCGGAAGCGACCGCAAGCGTGATCATGGCATAGAAGATCGCCCGGACGCGCAGCGACAGCAGCCCGATGAGCAGGGCGAGCACGACCGCCACGACCAGCGCGATCAGGAGGCCGGCGAGAATGACCAGCCAGCCCGGGCCGAAGGAATAGAGCGCAAGACCGACGCCGTAGCCGCCGATGCCGAAGAACATGGTGTGGGCGAAGGAGACGATGCCGGTATAGCCGAGCAGGAGGTCGTAGCTCGCCACGAGCACGATGAAGATGCAGATCTTGGCGGCGGTGTTGATCGCCTGCGCGCCCGGAAACAGGAAAGGCGCGAAGGCGAGACCGATCAGGATCGCGGCAAGCACGACCGCCAGGATGCGGCTCTTCGGCAGGTCGTCCGACAGGATCGCATTGAGCATCGCGCGGGCCTTGGGTTCTCTCGGGAATCAGCGTTTGGCGACGGGATAGAGCCCCTGCGGACGCCACATCAGGATCGCCACCATCAGGAGGATGTTCGAGGCAGGCGCCACTTTCGGCACCAGGAAAGCCGTGTAGTTGGCCATCAGCGCCACCAGGATGGCGCCGAGGAAGCAACCGCCGACCGAGCCGAGCCCGCCGATGATGATGACGATGAAGACGAGCACCATCACGTCGCCGCCGATCGCCGCCGTCAACGTCTCGCGATAGAGCGCGAGCAGCACGCCGCCGAGCCCGGCCAGCGCCGAGCCGGCCACGAAGACGCCGACGAACAGGCGGCGGATGCGATAGCCGAGCGCCTCGACCATCTCGCTGTTCTCGACGCCGGCGCGGATCAGGAGGCCGATCTTGGTGCGGTTCAGCACCAGCACCATGGCGGCGAAGACGAGGAGTCCGACCACCACGGCGAGCAGGCGGAACTTCTCGAAGGCGATGTCGCCGACGATGATGGCGCCGCGCAGGCCGGGTGGCAGCGGCATGGCCTTCTGGTCGCCGCCCCAGATCACGTGGATGAGCTGCTCGGCGACGATCAGCCCGCCCATGGTGATCAGGATCTGCTTGAGGTGCTGGCCGTAGACCGGCTTGACGATGACACGCTCGAAGGCCCAGCCGAGCAGGCCAGTGCCCACCATGGCGACCGCCGCTGCGAGGCCGAGGGCGGTCAGGTTCCAGCCGAGCGAATCGACCTGCATCCACCCCGAGGTGAGGGCCAGCACGCTGAGCGCGATATAGGCGCCGACGGCGATGAAGGCGCCATGGCCGAAATTGAGCACGTCCATCAGGCCGAACACCAGCGTCAGGCCGCTGGCGATGACGAAGATCATCATGCCCATGGCGAGCGCCGCGATGGTCAGCGTCACCCAGGTCGACGGGTCGACGAAGGGCAGCGCGGCCAATGCGAGCGCGATCGGCAGAAGGACGGGCAGCAAGTCGCGGCGGACCGCCGGCAGGGTTTCGGCGGGGGTCGCGGCCTGGGCCGCGGCGGGCGTGGCTGTGGTCATGGCGGTGATCCGGGCCTCGCTGAACTATTGGTGGGCGTCGAGGGAAAGGCCGAGCAGGCGCGTCTGCAGCGCCTCGTCGCCGGCAAGGGACGCCATCGCGCCGCGATAGACGATGCGGCCGTCGTCCATCACCGCGACATGGTCGCCGAGGCTGGCGGCGAACCTGAAATTCTGCTCGACCAGCAGGATGGTCGTCTCGCGCTTCAGCTCGGCGAAGGCGCCGATCATCGCCTCGATGATGGCCGGCGCGATGCCCTTGGTCGGCTCGTCGATCAGGATCAGCCGGCGCGGCTCGACAATGGCCCGGGCGATCGCCAGCATCTGCTTCTGGCCGCCCGAGAGGACGCCGGCTGGAAACTGCCAGAACTTCTTCAGCGCCGGGAACAGGCCGAAGATCCAGTCGAGCCGCGCCTGGTCCATCGGGCCCTGACGCGCCGCGAGGATCAGGTTCTCGCGCACCGACAGATCGGAGAACACCGCCATGGTTTCCGGCACATAGGCGATGCCGGCCCGCGCGATGTCGGGCGTCGGCGCGCCGCCGATGGCGCGACCGTCGAAGCGGATCGTGCCCTTCGACGGCGCCCACAGGCCCATGATCGTGCGCAGGGTGGTGGTCTTGCCGGCGCCGTTGCGGCCGAGCAGCACGGTCATGCCGCCGCGCGGCAGGCCGAGATCGACGCCCTGCAGGATGTGATACTGGCCGATATGGGTGTGCACGCCCTCGAGGCTCAGCAGGGCCTCGCCGGCATCGGTCCGCACTTCAGCCATGGCTCGCCTCCCGCGTCGCGTCGCCCTTCGGCGCCTGGCCGAGATAGGCTTCCTGCACCACCGGCGAAGCGATCACCGCGGCGGGTTCGCCGTCGGCGACCAGCTGGCCGTTGTGCAGCACGATGATCCGGTCGGCGAGCGAGCGGACGACGTCCATCTTGTGCTCGACCAGAAGGATGGTCTTGTCGCCGGCGGCCTTCAGCTTGTGGATGAGATCGAGAATGACCGGCACTTCGTCCACTGACATGCCGGCGGTCGGCTCGTCAAACATGAAGACGTCGGGCTCGAGCGCCATCATGATCGCCACTTCCAGCTTGCGCTTGTCGCCGTGCGGCAGGGCCGCCGCGAGGGTATCCCGCACGGCCGAGAGATTGACCTCGGCGAGATAGCGCTCGGCCTCCGCGATCCAGTCGCGATGGCTCGACCAGCGCGACAACAGGCTGCCGGCGCCGCGCGCCCGGGCCTGGATGGCGAGGCGCACATTTTCGATGACCGGCAGGTTCGGGAACAGGTTGGTGATCTGGAAGGCGCGGCCGATGCCGCGGCGCGTCCGGCCGGCGGCGCCAAGCGCGGTGATGTCGTCGCCGCCGAGCAGGACCGCGCCCGAGGTCGCGGTGAGCTGGCCCGAGATGAGGTTGAAATAGGTGGTCTTGCCGGCCCCGTTCGGCCCGACGATGGCGGTCAGCGTGCCGGCATGGAACGCGCAGCTCACCGCGTCGACAGCGACATGGCCGCCGAAGCGAATGGTGAGGTCGCGTGTTTCGAGCACGGGCGTGGCGGCGGCTGGCATGGCCTGGCGTTCCGTGGTGAAGCCCCGGGGAATGGGGCGGATTGCGCTGCGCCGCCCCGCCGAAGGCGGCGGGGCGAGCGGGGGCGGAGGCGATTGCGGTCCCCGCCCTGATCGGCCGGACGGACGGGCGGTCAGCGCCGGTTGGTGATCGGCAGCGGCATGTCGGCCGCCGGGATGGTCCCGACCAGGTCCAGCAGCTCGTTGTCGCGGGCGTTCGGACGGATCCGGAAGTGATACATGTCCTGCAGCGCCTGGTGATCCTCGCGACGGAAGGTCATCGGGCCCTTCGGCGTCTGGAAGGTCATGCCCTCCATGGCCGCGATCAGCTTTTCGGTATCGGGCGAGCCGGCCTTTTCAAGGCCAGCGACCACCGCGGCGGCGGCGGCGAAGCCTCCGGCGACGAAGAAGTCCGGCGGCGCGTTGAAACGCTTCTGGTACTCGGCCCGCAGCCAGTCGTTCAGCGGATTGCGCGGGAATTCGTGGTAATAATAGATGCCACCCTCGGTGCCGGCGAAAGCCTTCCAGGCATTCATGACCGGCAGGATGTTGCCGCCCGGCGCCAGCGCGATATTGAACCGCTCGGGCCGCATGTCGACGAACTTCGCCATCGGATGCGGGCCCGCCCAGATGAAGCCGATGATGCGCTTGCCCGGCCGGTCGCGCAGGGACGAGAACAGGCGTTCGGCGAAAGGCGCGAAATCGGCCGTGTTGCCGGCGGCATATTCCTCGGCGACGATCTTGGCGCGCGGCCGGATCGCGGCGAGCGCGGCCTTGTAGGCGGCGACCCCGTCGCGGCCGAAGGCGGTGTCGAGGCCGAGCATGCCGATGAACACGTCCTCGTTCGCCGGGACCGATGCCGCGGCCGCCAGCGCGTCCTGGTAGGACGAGCGGCCGGTGCGGAAGATGTAGCGGTTCCAGCGCTCGCCGGTGATGCTGTCGGCGACCGCAGGCTCGACGATCAGGATCTTGCGCGCTTCTTCGGCGACGGGGAGCATGGCGAGCGCCACCGGCGAGCCGGTGGTACCGACCGCGATGTCCGCCCGGTCGTCATTGTAGCATTCCTCCAGCAACGCCTTGCCGCGGTCGGGCCTGAGCTGGTCGTCCTTGACGATCACCTGCAGGCGCATGTTGCCGACCTGCATGGTGCCGCGGGTGAGGAATTCCAGGCCCATCATGAAGCCCGCCTCGGTCTGCTTGGCATAGGCCTCCAGCGCGCCGGTACGGCCGGCGATCAGGCAGATCTTGACGTCGCGCGTCTGCGCCTCGGCCGCCCCCGGCCATCCGGCAAACGCTCCGGCGGTCAAGGCCGCCGCGGCGATCGCACTCTTCAGCTTCCCCATTGGATCCTCCCTGATCCGGTCATCGAACCATCAACGGCGCCGGCCGGTCCAGAACATCCTTCGACCTCGGCATCACCGGGTGATGACATCAAACATGAGACTTGAGTCATGTTTCATGTCACGCTAGCTTCGACCTCGAACAGCGTCAAGCGCCAAGGCGTGTCCAACGCGATCCGCCGCCCGCGCAACACCCAGAAACCAGTCCGGGACCGCCATGTCGTCGCCCCAGCCCGCACTTCCTCTGCCGGTCCCCAAGACCAAGCGCGGCGAGCGCACGCGCCAGAAGATCCTCGATGCCGCGGAGCGCGAAATCGGCGTGAAGGGCTTCGCCGAAGCCTCGATCGCCACCATCACCGCGGAGGCGGCGGTCGCCCAGGGCACCTTCTATCTCTATTTCCACAGCAAGGAGGACGTGCTGCGCGAACTGGTGCTGCGGATGGGCCGCAAGCTGCGCCGCCATCTGACGCTGGCCATCGTCGGAGCGGCCAACCGGCTGGATGCCGAACGCCGGGGCCTGCACGCCTTCCTCGCCTTCGTCCGCGACAATCCGAACCTCTACCGGGTGGTGGCCGAGTCCCAGTTCGTCGATGCCGCCGTACACCGGCGCTATTATGTCGACCTGGCCGCGAGCTATGCCGCGAGCCTCGAGGCGGCAGTCGGCCGCGGCGAGCTTGCACCCGGCCATGCCGAGGTGCGCGCCTGGGCGCTGATGGGGGTCGCCGACATGGTTGGCCGGCGCTTCGCCATCTGGGACGAGACGACCGATCTCTTTCCCATCGCGGAAGCGGCCTACCACTTCATTGCCCACGGCATGGGCCCGGACGAGGCGCGTCATGGCTGAGCCGCTGGTCCAACTTGCCGTCGAGGATCGTGTCGCCCGCGTCACGCTCGCCCGGCCGGAACGTCACAACGCCCTGGTGCCGGAGCTACTCGACGCGCTCGACGCGGCGCTTGCCGACTGCGCCAGGCATGACCTTGCGGCCCTCGTCCTCGCGGCCGACGGCCGCAGTTTCTCGACCGGCGGCGACGTCGCCGCCTTTGCCGCCCAGCCGCGCGGCAAGCGCCGGTCCTATGCGGGCGCCCTCATCGGCACGCTCAACAGCGTGATCCTGCGGCTGCTCGACCTCCCCTGCCCGGTCATCGCCGCCGTCCAGGGGCCAGTCACCGGCGGTTCCTGCGGCCTGATCTTTGCCGCCGATCTCGTCGCCATGGCGCCCCGCGCCTTCCTCCAGCCCTATTATGTCGATGTCGGCTTTGCCCCCGACGGCGGCTGGACCGCGCTGCTGCCCGAACGGATCGGCCTCGCCCAGGCGGCGGCCATCCAGCTTCTCAACCGCCGGATCGGGCCGGACGAGGCTCTGGCGCTCGGGCTTGCCACTGCCGTCGTCACGGCGGACGCGCTCGAGGCGACGGTCGAGACCTGGCTCGCGGCGCTGCGCGGCAAGGTCGGGCCGAGCCTCGCCGCGACGCGCGCCTTGCTGACGCCGCCCGCGCGGCGCGCCGCCATCGCCGACGGCCTCGCCCGCGAACGCGACCGTTTCCTGGCGCTGATCGAAACCGACGCCACCGAGGCCGGCATGGCCCGCTTCCTGTCGAGGGCAGCATGAAGACCGTTCCCGACCTTTGCCGCCGCCGGGCCGAGCTCAGCCCCGACGCGGTCGCCTTCGAGGATCTCGCGACCGGCGCGAGCCTGACCTTCCGCGCGGTCGACGAGCGGGCCGGCCGCGCCGCCGCCCTGTTCGCGGCAATGGGCTTCGCGGAAGGCGACCGCATCGCCATCGTCTGCCACAACAGCCCGCTCTTCTTCGAGATCCTGTTCGCCGTGGCGAAGGCGCGGCTCGTCCTGGTGCCGCTCAACTGGCGCCAGACGGCGGCGGAACTCGCGCCGATCGTCGCCGACAGCGGCGCGCGCCTGATCATCGCCGATGCCGCGACCGCCCGGCTCGCCGCGGAGCTCGCCGGGCCCGCACTGCCCCTTCTGACCCTTGCCGAATTTGAAAGCCGGCGCGACGCGACGCCGGCATCGCCCGACCGGCACGCGCCCTGGGACACCGACCGACCCTGGTACCTGCTCTATACCTCCGGCACGACCGGCAAGCCCAAGGCGGTGATCCAGACTGCCGGCATGGCGCTCGCCAATGCGATCAATGTCCAGCAGGCGACCGGCGCCTCCGCCGCCGATGAGGTGCTCAACTTCCTGCCGCTGTTCCACACCGCCGGCATCAATCTGCACACCCTGCCCGTCTTCGTCGCCGGCGGCCGCTCGCTGTTCATCCCGAAATTCGACGCCGATGCCGTGATCCAGCTGATCGCCGCCAGGCGCCTGACGCTGTTCTTCGGGGTGCCGGCCATCTACCAGGCGCTGAGCCTGCATCCGGCCTTCGCGACGACCGACTTCGGCGGCATCAACCATTGGGGCTGCGGCGGCGCGCCGCTGCCGGAAAGCCTGATCCGTGCCTTCCTCGACCGCGGCGTCATCGTGTGCAACGGCATGGGCATGACCGAGACCGGCCCGACCGTGTTCTTCATGGACCCGGCTCATGCGGCGATCAAGATCGGCTCGGTCGGCAAGCCGCAGCTGCTCGCCGAGGTCCGGCTCGTCGGCATCGACGACCTGGACGTGCCGCAGGGCACGGCCGGCGAGATCCTGTTCCGCGGCCCCGCCGTCACCCCGGGCTATTTCGGCAATCCCGAGGCGACCGCCAAGGCCTTCGCGCCGGGTGGCTGGCTGCGCTCCGGCGATGTCGGGCGCCAGGATGCCGACGGCTATTATTATATCGTCGACCGCATCAAGGACATGTTCATCTCGGGCGGCGAGAACGTCTATCCCGCCGAGGTCGAAATCGTGCTGCATGCCCATCCGGCGGTGCTGGAAGCCGCCGTGCTCGGGGTGCCGGATGCGCGCTGGGGCGAAGTCGGCCATGCCGCAGTGGTGCTGCGGCCGGGCGCCGCGATCGATGCCGAGTCGCTGCGCGCCTATGCCCGCGAGCGGCTCGCCGCCTACAAGGTGCCGAAGCACATCACGCTGGTCGCCGATTTCCCGCGCACCGCGGCCGGCAAGGTGCAGAAGCACGTGCTGCGCGCGATCCTCGCCGAGGGGCGCCCGTCGTGATCACGACCGGCCCCCTCTTCTCCGAGACCCGCAGCCTCAGCCAGGCCGATTTCGATCTCTTCGCCCGGATCAGCGGCGACGACAATCCAATCCATGTCGACCCGGCCTTCTGCGCCCGCACGCGGTTCGGCCGCACGGTCTCCCACGGAATGCTCATCTACGCGGTGCTCTGGGGCCTGATGCGCCGGCACCTGCCGGCCGGCCGGCAGACCGCGCAGAGCCTGATGTTCCCGGCGCCGGCCTTTGCCGACGAGCCGCTGGTCTTTTCCGCGACGGTGCTGCGGGCGAGCCGCGACACCACCGACCTTGCCTTGCAGGTGATGCGCGTGGCGGACGGCGAAACCGTCTGCGCAGCGACCGCAACCCTCGCGCATGGAGAAGCGGCATGAGGACCGGCGACAGCGCCAGCATCACGCGCCGCTACGGCCCGGCCGATATCGACGCCTTCCAGGCCCTGTCCGCCGCGCCGCCGCGGACCTCCGCGACGGTGCCCGAACCTCTGGTCGCCGCGCTGTTTTCCTATCTGCTCGGCGTCGAGCTGCCCGGATCGGGCACCAACTACCTGAAGCAGGAGCTCATTTTCGCCGCGCCAGTCCCGCTGGACGAGCCGGTCACCGCGACGGTGTCGATCACGCGGCTGCGGCCGGACAAGCATCTCTGCGATCTCGCCACCACCTTGACGGGCGCGGACGGCCGCCTGCTCGCCACCGGTCGCGCCCTCGTCCTGATCAAGGACGTTGCCCGCCCGATCGAGGCCTGACGCGTGGCGGGCCTGACGCTGCGCGACGATCTCGGCACCGGCCGGCCGCTGGTCCTGCTGCATGGCTGGTCGGTCGATGCCAGCCTGTTCGCCGCCCAGCGCCCGCTGGGCGGCGAAGGCTTCCGCGTGATCACCGCCGACCTGCCCGGCCACGGCCGCGACCCGCGTCGCGGCGACGGCCTGACGATCGCCGATCTCGGCGATGCGCTCGCCGCGAGCCTCGCCGATCCCGCGCTTGCCGGCGCCGTCCTGGTCGGCTGGTCGATGGGCGCGACCGTGGCGCTCGACCATCTCGCCCGGCACGGCAGCGGCGGCATTGCCGGCCTCGTCATCGTCGACATGACCGCCAAGGTGCCGAATGCGCCCGGCTGGCCGCTCGGTCTCTCCAACGGCCAGACACTCGAGGAAACGCTCGCCGCGGCGGACCGCATGGCGGCGGGCTGGCCGCGCTATGCCCCGCGGATCGCCGAGGCGATGTTCGCGCCCGGCATCGACCTCGCCGGCGAACCCTTCCGGCGAGCGGCCGCGGCGGTGGCCGCCAGCGATGGGCCGACCATGGCGGGCCTCTGGCGCTCGCTGGTCCGGGCCGATCATCGCGACACCCTCGCCCGGCTCGACAGGCCCGTTCTGGCGCTCGCTGGCGCCGCGAGCCGGCTCTACCGACCGGCCGTCGCCGCCTGGATCGCCGAGACCGCGCCTCATGGCCGCATGCTGAGTCTTGCCGGCGCCGGCCACTCGCCCCATGCCGAGGCGCCGGCCGCCTTCAATGCGGCGCTCGCCGATTTCGCCGCGAGCCTTGGCTGATCGGGGCCTCGGCGGCCGAGGCCGTGCCTGGCCCATCGGCATGCCTCGGGCCTCCGCCGGGTAAAACGGGCAGTCATGCCGCCGGCCCTCTTTCGGAGCGGCGGCAAACGATCCTAGTGTGGCGCTCTTACGATGATCCCCATCCACGAGTGACCATGCCGCGTCCGCAGCCTTCGACCGCCCTGGCGAACCTGAAAGTTCTCGACCTGACGCGCGTGCGCGCCGGCCCGACCTGCTGCCGCGTGCTGGCCGATTTCGGCGCCGACGTCATCAAGATCGAGGCCCCGCCCGGCGTCGACCCGAACGAGGGCATGTCGGGTGCGCGCCACGGCTTCGACATGCAGAACCTGCATCGCAACAAACGCTCCCTGACGCTCAATCTGAAAGAGCCGGAAGGGCTTGCGGTCTTCATGAAGCTGGTCGAGACCGCCGACGTTGTGGTCGAGAATTTCCGCCCCGACGTGAAGGACCGGCTCGGCATCGGCTACGAGGCGCTGAAGGTGGTCAATCCGCGCATCATCCTCGCCTCCATTTCCGGCTTCGGCCAGGACGGCCCCTATCGCACCCGCGCCGGCTTCGACCAGGTCGCCCAGGGCATGGGCGGGCTGATGGCGATCACCGGCCGGCCGGGCGAGGGCCCTATGCGTGCCGGCATCGCGGTGGCCGACAGCGCCGCCGGGCTCTATGCCGCAACCGGCATCCTGGTGGCGCTCACCGAGCGCGAGCGCTCCGGCGTCGGCCAGTGGGTCCACACTTCGCTCCTGCAGGCCCAGATCGCCATGTGCGACTTCCAGGCCGCCGTCTACACGGTGGACGGCAAGGTACCGCCGCAGAACGGCAACGATCATCCGAACGCGACGCCCATGGGCGTGCTGCCGACCAAGGACGGCCATATCAATGTCGCGGTGGGTGGCGAGGGCCAGTGGAAGGCCTTCTGCCGGGCCATCGGTCATCCGGACCTGGCGGGACGGCCGGAATTCGCCTCCGCGCCCAAGCGGTTCGACCACCGGCCGATGCTGCGCGAGATCCTCGAGGAGATCTTCCGGACGGAGGTCTCGGCGGTCTGGCTGGACAAGCTCGAAGCCGAGGGCGTGCCGGCCGGGCCGATCTATCGGATGGACGAGGTCTTCGCCGACCCTCAGGTGCAGCACCTCCAGATGGCCGTTCCGGTGCACCACCATGCCCGCGGCGACATCAGGCTGATCGCCCAGCCGGTCGTGCTGTCGCGTACGCCGGCCGGCATATCGACGCCGATCGCCGAGGCCGGCGAGCATACCGACGAGATCCTGCGCGAGGCCGGCTTCGACGATGCCGCCATCGCGCGGCTGAGAACCGGCAACATCGTGTGAGAGGGCAGGCCGTGGCACAGGCGACGATCCATTACGAGGCGGCTGACGGCATCGCCCGGCTGACCATCGACCACCAGGCGCGCATGAACGCCATGACCTTCGACATGTGGTCGAGCGTGCCCGAGCTGATCAGGCGCGCCGAGGACGACCGGTCGGTGCGGGTCATCGTGCTGCAGGGCGCCGGCGGCAAGGCCTTCTGCGCCGGCGCCGACATCTCCCAGTTCGGCGAGCGGCGCACCGGCGAGGACGGGGTCAGGACCTACGACAAGGCGGTCGCCGCCGGCATGAAGGCGGTGCACGATGCCGCCAAGCCGACGGTTGCCGTCATTCACGGTATCTGTTTCGGCGGCGGCTGCGCCCTGGCGCTGACCTGCGATATCCGCTTCGCCACCGACGATGCCCGCTTCCGGGTGCCGGCGGCGCGGCTCGGCCTCGGCTACGGCTTCTCCAACCTGCGCATGATGGTGAAGAAGCTCGGCGTCGGGCCGGTGGCCGACATCATGATCTCGGCGCGCGTCCTCGATGCCGCCGAGGGCCAGCGGCTCGGCGTCATCAACCACGCCTGGCCGCGCGAGGCCTTCGAGACGGAGGTCCAGGCCTATCTGGCCACCGTGGCCGCCAATGCGCCGCTGACGCTCGCCGCCATCAAGCGCGCCCTGGTCGAGCTGGCGCGCCCGGAAGCCGAGCAGGATGCCGCCGCGGTCGAGGCGCTGATCGCCAGATGTTTCGACAGCGCCGACTACAAGGAGGGCCAGAAGGCGTTCCTGGAGAAGCGGCTGCCGCATTTCATCGGCGAGTGAACCGCAGAACCTCCCGGGGAGAAGGCACCATGGATCTCGGTCTGAACGGCAGGACCGTCCTCGTCACCGGCGCCTCCAAGGGCATCGGTCTCGCAACGGCCGAAGTGTTCGCCGCCGAGGGCGCGCGGGTGATCATGGTGGCGCGCGATGCCGGCCGTCTCGATGCCGCCGCGACGCCCCTGCGTGAGCGGTACCAGGGCCCGATCGAGACGATGTCGGCCGATCTCTCGCTGTCGGCCGAGCGCGAGCGGCTCTGGGCGGGTCTGCCGGCCATCGACGTACTCGTCAACAATGCCGGCGCCATCCCTGGCGGCGGCCTGCTCGACCTCACGCTGGAGCGCTGGGAGGAGGCCTGGTCGCTCAAGGTGATGGGCTACATCCACCTGACACAGATCGCGCTCGCCGCCATGAAGGCGCGCGGCTCCGGCGTCATCGTCAACATCATCGGCATGGCCGGCCGCTCGCCGCGCTACGACTATGTCTGCGGCGCCACCGGCAATGCCGCGCTGATCGCCTTTACCGGCGCGGTCGGCGGCAAGGCGAGCGAATGGGGCGTCCGCGTCTTCGGCATCAATCCGGCCGCGACGCGCACCGACCGCATCGTCTCGCTGTCGAAGCAGCGCGCGCGGGCGACCTTCGGCGACGAGAGCCGCTGGGAGGAGATGCTCGCCGGCCTGCCGTTCGGCCGGCCCATCGAGCCTCGCGAAATCGCCAATGCCGCCGCCTTCCTCGCCTCGCCGACCTGCGGCTACGTCTCCGGCGCCGTCCTCGACATCGACGGCGGCGGCGCCTTCCGCGGCGCGTGATGCTCGCGCCCTTCCCGTTTCGGCCCATGACAGACAGGACCTTGCCGTGACCGCTCCCCGCTTCACCACCCGCCCGGAGATCGACGGCACGTTCGGTGTCGTCACCTCGACCCACTGGCTTGCCTCCGCCGTCGGCATGGGCATTCTGGAGCGCGGCGGCAATGCCTTCGACGCCGGCGTCGCCGCCGCCTTCACGCTGCAGGTCGTGGAGCCGCATCTCAACGGCCCGGGCGGCGACGTGCCGGTGATCCTCTACGACGTGCGGCACCAGGAGACGCAGGTGATCTGCGGCCAGGGGCCGGCTCCGGCGGGAGCGACCATCGAGCACTACCGCTCGCTCGGCCTCGACCTCGTGCCCGGCACCGGCCTGCTCGCCACCTGCATCCCCGGCGCCTTCGACACCTGGATGCTGCTGCTGCGCGACTACGGCACGATGCGCCCGCGCGACGTGCTGGAAGCCGCCATCGGTTATGCCCGCCACGGCTATCCCATCGTCGAGCGGATCACCGAGACGATCCAGACGGTGGAGCAGCTGTTCCGCGAGCACTGGCCGACATCGGCCGAGGTCTACCTGCCGGAGGGCCGCGTGCCGCAGGCCGGAGAGCTCTTCACCAATGTCCGGCTCGCCGAGACCTATGAGCGGGTGCTGCGCGAATGCCAGGGCGGCAGCCGCGAGCAGGAGATCGAGCGCGCCCGCCACATCTGGTCCCAGGGTTTCGTCGCCGAGGCGATCGACCGTTTCTGCCGGACCGAGGACGTCTTCGACGTCACCGGCCGGCACCACCGCGGCGTCCTCACCGGCGAAGACATGGCGCGCTGGAAGGCGAGCGTCGAAGCGCCGATCCACTACGATTATGGCCGCTACCGCGTGTTCAAGCCGACCACCTGGTGCCAGGGCCTGGCCTGCCTGCAGCAGCTCGCCCTGCTCGAAGGCTTCGACCTCGACAAGCTCGACCCGGCCGGCCCGGACTTCGTCCACCTGGTCGTCGAGGCCGCCAAGCTCGCCTTCGCCGACCGCGAAGCCTTCTACGGTGATCCCGCCTTCGTCGACGTGCCGATCGAGACGCTGCTCTCCAAGGCCTACAATGCCGAGCGCCGCAAGCTGATCGGCGACAAGGCCTCGCTGGAGCTCAGACCCGGCACCATCGCCGGCGCCGGCGGCAAGGTCGATGCGCGGGTCGCCAGCGGCAAGCGCGTGGCGGTCGGCGCGACGGGCGCGGGCGAACCGACTGTCGGCGAGATCACCACCTTCGAGAGCGGCAACACCCGCGGCGACACGGTGCATTTCGACATCATCGACCGCTGGGGCAACATGATCTCCTCGACGCCCTCGGGCGGCTGGCTCCAGTCCTCGCCCATCATCCCCGCGCTCGGCTTCTGCCTCGGCTCGCGCGCGCAGATGTTCTGGCTCGACGAGAGCCACCCGGCCGCGCTCCAGCCCGGCAAGCGGCCGCGCTCGACCCTGACCCCGACCATCGCCTTCCGCGACGGCGAGCCCTATCTCGCCTGGGGTTCGCCCGGCGGCGACCAGCAGGACCAGTGGGTGCCGCAAATGTTCCTGCGCCACGTCCACGCGAAGATGAACCTGCAGGAATCGATCGACGCGCCCGCCTGGCACACCGAGCATTTCCCCGGCTCGTTCTGGCCGCGTGAATCGCGCCCGGGCGTGCTGGTCGTCGAGAACCGTCTGCCGCGCGCGACCATCGAGGAGCTGCACCGGCGCGGCCACATCGTCGAGATCGGCGGCGACTGGTCCGAAGGCCGGCTGACCGGCGCCCGGCGCGAAGGCGTGCGCCTGAAGGCGGCCGCCAATCCGCGCGGCATGCAAGGTTATGCCGTCGGACGCTGACCCGACCGTCCGCCCCCATGCCGGAAGCCGCGCGGGTCCGCGCGGCAGGGCCCGGCCATGCCGACGGAGACCACGATGAGCGACAGCGATGGACGCGACCCGATCGCCTTCTCCCCCAACGGCCGCCGGCGGGCGCGCGGGCTCGGACTGCCCCTGCGCGGCACGACCGGCCCGCTGAATGCCATCACGGACGTGCCCGGCGTCACGGTCGGAATGACGACGCTCATTTCCGGCGATGGCGAGAAGGCGGTCCGCACCGGCGTGACCGCCGTGCTGCCGCGCCCGCCGGACGCGCTCCTGCATCCCTGCTGGGCCGGCACTTTCGCGATGAACGGCAATGGTGAGCTCACCGGCTGCCACTGGATCCGCGAAGCCGGCTGGTTCACCGGGCCGATCACCGTCACCAATACCTGTTCGCTTGGGCTCGCCCATCACGGCACGGTGCGCTGGCTCGCCCACCGTTTCCCCGATGTCATCGGCGAGGGCGTCTGGCCGCTGCCGGTGGTTGGCGAAACCTACGACGGCTGGCTCAACGACATTGCCGGCCTCCATCTCGACGAGAGCCATGTGCTCGCCGCCATCGACAGCGCGGCTGGCGGCCCGGTCGCCGAGGGCAGCGTCGGCGGCGGCACCGGCATGATCGCCTACGAGTTCAAGGGCGGCACCGGCACTGCCTCACGCCGTGTCGAGACCGGGGCAGGAACCTATACGCTGGGCGTGCTGGTCCAGGCCAATCATGGTGTCCGGCCCTGGCTCACCGTCGCCGGCGTCGCGGTCGGCAGGCTGATGCCCGAAGGCCGCTTCCGGTCGACCGAGAGCGGCTCGATCATCGTGGTGCTGGCGACCGACGCACCGCTGATCCCGACCCAGATCGAGCGCCTCGCCCGGCGAATCGGCATCGGCATGGGCCGTGGCGGCACACCCTCCGGCAACGATTCCGGCGACATCTACCTGGCCTTCTCCACCGCCAACGATCCGGGGCAGGTGCCCCTGGGGCCGACCGTCGGCTTCACGTCCCTGGGCGACCAGGAGATGGATGCCCTGTTCATGGCGACCGTCGACAGCGTCGAGGAAGCCATCCTCAACGCCATGCTGGCGGCCGAAACCATGACTGGCCGGCGCGGCCGGGTGGTCCAGGCCATCGACCCGCAACGGCTGCGCGATCTCGTCTGCGCCAAGCCCTGACCCGTCGCCGGATCGGCGGCGCACATAGGTGATCTGCGGTTTACCTCGGTCGCCGGAGCCGTCATGCTTCACTTCCGAAAAGGACGTAGCCAGTCGGGAGGGAGCCCGGACATGGATGCGCGCAGCGAGTGCCTGAGGCGAGCCCTTCGTCGCGACGCCAGTCGCCGGTGCGGCGGTGACGTGCCGGGCCGCGCGGAGCGCCGATGACCTGGTCGATCATCGCCCGCGATCCCGAAACGGCAGCGGTCGGCATCGCCGTCGCCAGCCGCTTCTTCGCGGCCGGCGCGCTCGTCCCCTGGATCGATCCCGAGGCCGGAGCCATCGCCACCCAGGCGCTGGTCAACGCCACCTACGGGCCGCGCGGCCTCGATCTGCTGCGCCAGGGCCGCGATGCGAAGACCGTCGTCGCGCGACTGACGGAGGCCGATGCCGGCGCCGGTCAGCGCCAGCTCCATGTCATGGACAGGACCGGAGCCTTCGCCGCCCATACGGGAGCGGACTGCATCGGCTGGTGCGGCCATGTCGTCGGCCCGGGCTGCTCGGTCGCCGGCAACATGCTGGTGGGCGCCGCCGTGATCGCGGCGACCGCCGAGGCCTATGAGGCCGGCACAGCCCTGCCCTTCGCACGCCGGCTGATCGCGGCCATGAAGGCCGGCGAGGCGGAAGGCGGTGACAAGCGCGGCCGCCAGTCCGCGGCCGTGCTCATCCATACCACCGAAAGCCATCCCTTCCTGTCGATGCGGGTCGACGACCACGCCGATCCGCTCGCCGAGCTCGAGCGGCTCGAACAGGTCTCGCGCGAGCGCTATGTCCACATGGCGAAACTGCTGCCGAGCCGCGCCGACCCGGTCGGCTGCATCGACCGCGCCGTGATCGACCGGGCCATCGCCGAAGCGGTCGCGCGGGAGGCGGCGCGATGACCGCCGACCTGTCCCTGCGGGAGGCCGAGGTCGCGCCGGCGGACGCTCCCCTGCTCGAAGTGAGCGATCTCGCGGTCAGCTTCCATGGCCAGGACGGCCGCACCACCCGCGCCGTCGACGGCGTGTCGTTTTCGCTCGGTGCCAGCCGCACGCTCGGCATTGTCGGCGAATCCGGATCGGGCAAGAGCGTCACCTCGCTGTCGATCATGGGCCTGCTGCCGCCCGGCGCGGCCACCGTCACCGGCCGGATCGCCTTCGAGACGCGCGACCTGCTCTCCCTGCCGCCCGCGGCCCTGCGGGACCTGCGCGGCGACCGGCTCGCCATGATCTTCCAGGAGCCGATGACCTCGCTCAATCCGAGCTTCACCATCGGCGACCAGGTCAGCGAAGCAATCGCGCGCCACCGCAAGGTGTCGCAGGCCGAAGCCGCGCGCCAGGCCCTCGACATGCTCGACCGCGTGCGCATTCCAAGCCCCCGGACGCGCTTTCACGACTATCCCCACAAGCTCTCCGGCGGCATGCGCCAGCGCGTGATGATCGCCATGGCGCTCGCCTGCGGGCCGCGGCTGCTGATCGCCGACGAGCCGACCACCGCGCTCGACGTCACCATCCAGGCGCAGATCCTGGAGCTGATGCGCCGGCTGCGCCGCGAGACCGGCACGGCGATCATGCTGATCACCCACGACCTCGGGGTCGTGGCCGAGGTCTGCGACGACGTCATCGTCATGTATGCCGGCCAGGTGGTGGAACGCGCACCGGTGGCGGAGCTCTTCGCCAATCCCCAGCACCCCTATACGGTCGGCCTGATCGGCTCGATCCCGCGCCTCGACGGCCGCAAGGAACGGCTGGCCGCCATTGCCGGCAGCGTGCCGAACATGGCCGCGCCGCCTCGGGGCTGCCGCTTCGCGCCGCGCTGCCCTTTCGCCGAGGCCGCCTGCCTCGCGGCGGCGCCGGCCCTCGCCCCGGCCGGCCCCGGCCATCTCACCCGCTGCCGGCGCGCCCCGCTGGAAAGGCTGGTCGCATGAGCGCGCTGGTCGATGTGCAAGGCCTGGTCAAGCATTTCCCGGCCCGCGTCTCGGCCTTCGGCCGGGTGCTGGCCAGGGTGCATGCGGTCGACGGTGTCGACCTGGCCATCGCGCCGGGCGAGACGCTGGCGCTGGTCGGCGAGAGCGGCTGCGGCAAGTCGACCGTCGGCCGCCTGGTGCTGCGCCTGATCGAGCCGACCGGCGGCCGGGTCATCTTCGACGGCGAGGATCTCGGCAGTCTCGACGAGAAGGCATTGCGGGCCCGCCGGCGCCATGCCCAGCTGATCTTCCAGGATCCCTTCGCCTCGCTCAATCCGCGCATGACGATCGGCGACATCCTCGCCGAACCGCTCAAGCTGCACGGCATCGTGCCTGCCGCCGAGCGGCGCGCGCGCGTCGGCCAGCTCCTGGCCGAGGTCGGCCTGCAGCCGCATCAGGCGCAACGTTATCCGCACGAATTTTCCGGCGGCCAGCGCCAGCGCATCGCGATCGCCCGCGCCATCGCCGTCGAGCCGAAGCTGATCGTCTGCGACGAGCCGGTCTCCGCGCTCGACGTGTCGATCCGCGCCCAGATCCTCAACCTGCTGCGCGACCTGCAGCGCCGGCGCGGCCTTGCGCTCCTGTTCATCTCGCACGATCTGGCCGTGGTCAAACACGTGGCCGACCGGATCGCGGTCATGTATCTCGGCCGCATCGTCGAGACTGCCGAGACCGAGACGCTGTTCGCCGAGCCGCGCCATCCCTATACGCGGGCGCTGCTCTCGGCCATTCCGGTGACGGTGCCCGGTGCCGTACGCGACCGCCAGCTCCTGGAGGGCGATGTGCCCTCGCCGCTCAGCCCGCCCCCCGGCTGCCACCTCAACACGCGCTGCCCCTTCGTCGTCGACCGCTGCAGGACCGAGCGCCCGGAGCTGACAGGCGCGCCGCATGCGACCGCCTGCCATCGCGTCGGCGGGCTTCCGCCGGCCGGCGCCATCGTGCCGCGCGAGGCGCAGGCAAGCCCCGTCCTGGAACGGCTGATCGGTGCCTTCGCCGCCACGGAGGCGCGTGCCGGCTGAGCCATTGCCCGCAGGATCGAGATCACAAGCGAGCGCGAACGCGCCTGAAGACCGGAGGACGGAACCGATGAGACTCTTCACCCGATGGACTGTCGCGGCGCTTGCCCTCGCCGTGTCGGTCGGTGTCGCCGGCGCCCAGACCACCACGCTCAGGATCGGCCTTGCCGAGGATCCCGACGTGCTCGACCCGACGCTCAGCCGCACCTATGTCGGCCGCATCGTCTTCGCCTCGATCTGCGACAAGCTGTTCGACATCGACGAAAAGCTGCAGGCCGTGCCGCAGCTCGCCCTGTCGCAGGAGACCTCGGCCGACGGCCTCGCCATGACCATCCGCCTCAGGCCCGATGTGCGCTTCCACGACGGCGAGCCCATGGATGCCGAGGCGGTCAAGTTTTCACTGGAGCGGCACATGTCCATGGCCGGCTCGTTCCGCCGGCCGGAGCTTGCCTCCGTCGAGCGCGTCGAGGTCGTCGATCCGCTGACCGTCCGGCTCGTCCTGAAGCAGCCCTTCGCACCGCTCCTGTCCCAGCTCACCGACCGGGCCGGCATGATGGTCAGCCCCAGGGCCGCGCGCGAGGCCGGCGATCGCTTCGGCGCGAAGCCCGTCTGTGCCGGGCCCTACCGGCTGGTGGAGCGCGTCCAGCAGGACCGCATCGTGGTCGAGCGCTTCGCCGACTACTGGAACAAGGACGCGGTCAGCATCGACCGCATCGAATATCGGCCGATCAACGATTCGACCGTCCGGCTCGCCAATCTGCGCGCCGGCTCGCTCGACCTGATCGAGCGCGCCCTGGCGACCGACGTCGCCGAGATCCGCGCCAATCCGCGCCTGAGGCTCTCCGCCGCCGTCGATCTCGGCTATCAGGGCGTGACGCTCAACGTCGCCAAGAGCGAGGCGGCGCGCACCGCGTTCGGCCAGGATCCGCGGATCATGCAGGCCTTTTCGCTCGCCATCGACCGGGTGGCGATCAACCAGGTCGTGTTCAACGGCGCGGCGGCGCCCGGCAACCAGTGGATCAACCCGCAGCACCCCTATTACCAGACCCGGTTCCCGGTGCCGGCGCGCGACGTCGAGCGGGCGAAGCGGCTGCTGCGCGAAGCCGGCGTGCGCACGCCGATCGCGGTCGACTTCATGGTGCCGAACAACCCGGAGGTGCGACAGGTGGCCGAGGTCCTGCAGGCCATGACGGCCGAAGCCGGCTTTGATCTGAAGATCCGCGTCACCGAGTTCGCCACCTCCCTGCAGGAGGCCGAGCAGGGCCGCTACCAGGCCTATATGCTCAACTGGTCGGGCCGCTCCGACCCGGACGGCAACCTCTTCATCTTCCACGGCTGCAACCAGCCCCAGAACTATGGCGGCTACTGCAACCGCGAGGTCGACGCGATGATGCTGGAGGCGCGCACCAAGACCGACATGGCTGCCCGCAAGGCGATCTACGAGCGGGTCGCCGAGCGGCTGCTGACCGAAGGCTCGATCGTCTATCTCTATCACCGGCCCGTCATCATCGCCCATACCGCCAGGCTTTCGGGCTACCGGCCGATGCCCGACGGCCTCGTCCGGGTCATCGGCCTGAAACTCGCCGCCAACTGACGGACGGCCGTTCATGCTGACGCTCATCGGCAAGCGCGTCCTGCAGATGATCCCGACGCTGTTCTTCGTGTCGGTGATCATCTTCCTGCTGCAGCAGCTCCTGCCCGGCGATCCCGCGCTGGTGCTCGCCGGCGAGGAGAAGGATCCCGTCGTGATCGAGCAGATCCGCCAGCGCTACCGGCTCGACCAGCCGCTGCCGGTCCAGTATCTCGCCTGGATCGGGGGTGTCTTCTCGGGCGATCTCGGCGAGAGCATGCGCCTGAAGGAGCCGGTCGCCCGGCTGATCGCCCAGAAGCTGCCGGTGACCATCCAGCTCGCCGTCATGGCCATGCTGTTCACCCTGGCCATCGGCATTCCCGCGGGCATCATCTCGGCCGTGCGCAAGAACTCGGCGCTCGACTACGCCGCCAATATCGTCGCGCTCTGGGGCATATCGACGCCGAACTTCTGGCTCGGCATCATGATGATCTTCGTCTTCTCCGTGCAGCTCGGCTGGCTGCCGGCCTCCGGCTACGTCTCGCCCTTCGAGGACCTGAAGGCCTCGCTCGCCGCCACCGTCATGCCCGCCTTCGTGCTCGGCAATTCCTTCGCCGGTGTCATCATGCGCCACACCCGCGCCGCCATGCTGCAGGCGCTCGAAAGCGACTATGTCCGCACCGCCCGCGCCAAGGGCCTCGCCGAGGAGAAGGTGATCCTGAAACACGCCCTGCGCAACGCGCTGACCCCGGTCATCACGCTCGGCGCCCTGGAATTCGGCACGCTCCTGTCCGGCGCCGTGCTGACCGAGCAGATCTTTTCGGTGCCCGGCTTTGGCAAGCTCATCGTCGACGCCGTGTTCAACCGCGACTACGCGGTCGTCCAGGGTGTCGTGCTGGTCACGGCGACCACCTATGTCGTGCTCAACCTCGTGGCCGATATCGGCTACATCCTCGCCAATCCGCGGCTGAGGAGCTGACCATGGCCGTCAGCCAGGGCATTCCCGCGGCCATTGCCGCCGCCGACATCGAAAGCCCCGCGCGCCGGGCCTGGCGCCGTCTGAAGGCGCGCAGGGGCGCCATGGCGGCACTCGCCGTGCTGGTCATGATCGCCGCTCTCGCGGTGCTGGCGCCCCATCTCGGCCTGCACGATCCGGTGCAGCAGAGCTGGCGCGCCGTGCGCCAGGCGCCGTCGGCGGTCCATTGGTTCGGCTCCGACGAGGTCGGCCGCGACGTCTTCGCCCGCGTCGTCTTTGGGGCGCGCGCCTCGCTCGCCGCCGGCGTCGTCTCGGTCGCCATCGCCATCCTCGCCGGCGTGCCGCTGGGCCTTGCCGCCGGCTATCTCGGCGGCTGGACCGATGCGCTCATCTCGCGCTTCACCGACGCCATGCTGGCCTGCCCCTTCCTGATCCTCGCCATTGCGCTCGCCGCCTTCCTCGGCCCCTCCCTGGAGAACGCGATGATCGCCATCGGCATCACTGCGACGCCGGTCTTCGTGCGCCTCACCCGCGGCCAGGTTCTGGCGGTGAGGAGCGAGGATTTCGTCGAGGCCGCGCGCGCCGTCGGCAACCCGCCCTGGCGCATCGCCATCCGTCACATCCTGCCGAACATCCTGCCCCAGCTCCTGGTCCAGGCGACGCTGACCATCGCAACCGCCATCATCGCGGAGGCATCGCTCTCCTTCCTCGGCCTCGGCCAGCAGCCGCCGACGCCGTCCTGGGGCTCGATGCTGAACGCCGCCCAGCGCTTCCTGACGCAGGCGCCCTGGATGGCGATCTTCCCCGGCCTCGCCATCTTTCTCACGGTGCTCAGCTTCAACCTGCTCGGCGACGGGCTGCGCGATGCGCTGGACCCCAAGGCGCGCTAAGGAGGCGGACGCCGCCGCGCCGAACATCAGGATCCCAAGGCATGACCGACAACGCTCAACTCGATATGTCCGGCTACTTCCTGGTTCCGCCGGGCCGGCTGACGACGGCGGTCACCTGGCTCGAAATGGTCGCGCCGCCGTCCGAACCGGTTCCGCAAGGCGGCCCGGCCCTGAAGCGGGTCGAGGCGCCCGACCTTGCCTGGTATCGCGCGCTCTACCGGCGCATCGGCGAGGACTGGCTCTGGACCTCGCGTCTCGTGCTCGATGACGCGGCGCTCGCCGGCCTCATCGGCAGCCCGGGCAACGAGGTCTATGTGGCCGAGCAGGACGGCGCGGAGATCGGCCTCGTCGAGCTCGACGTAAGCCGACCCGGCGCGGTCGAGATCGTCTATTTCGGCCTGGTGCCGGAGGCGGTCGGCAAGGGGCGCGGCCGGGCCCTGATGGCGGCCGCTCTCGCCCGCGCCTGGCGCCCCGGCACGGCCAGGATCTGGCTGCACACCTGCACCCACGACCATCCGGGCGCGCTGCGCTTCTACCAGGCCTGCGGCTTCGTGCCCTATGCGGCCGGCATCGAGGTCTTCGACGACCCGCGCCTCTCGGGCCTCCTGCCGCGCAGCGCCGCGCCGCATGTGCCGCTCATCGAGCCTCGTCGCGGGGAACCGGCGTCCAGATGACGTCCTCGATCGACCGCGCGCCGGCGGCCAGCATGACCAGGCGCTCGAAGCCGAGGGCGATGCCGCTCGTCGGCGGCATGGCGGCGAGCGCGGCCAGGAGATCTTCGTCGATCGGGTAGCGCTCGCCATAGACACGCTGCTTCTCGGCCATTTCCAGCTCGAAGCGCCGGCGCTGCTCGACCGGATCGGTCAGTTCGCCGAAGCCGTTGGCAAGCTCGACGCCGCAGGCATAGAGCTCGAACCGCTCCGCCACCCTGGCATCGCCGGCCTTCGGCCGGGCGAGCGCCGCCTCGCTGACCGGATATTCGCACAGGATCGCCGGCCGCCCGAAGCCGAGCCGCGGCTCGATCTTTTCGACCAGCACCTTGGAGAAGATGTCGGCCCAGCCATCGTCCCCGGCGACACGGATGCCCGCGCCGCGCGCGGCCGCGGCCAGGCGGTCGCGGTCCGTCTCGCCGGACGCCGCGACGCTCGCCAGAAGATCGATGCCGGCATGGCGCTCGAAGGCCTCCTGCAGCGTCACGCGTTCCGGCTCGAGCGCCGGATCGGCGCTGGCACCCCGCCAGACGAGATTGTCCGTGCCGGCGGCGGCGCAGGCGAGCCGCATCAGGCTGGCGCAATCGGCCATGAGCTGCTCATAGGGAGCGCCCACCCGGTACCATTCCACCATGGTGAATTCGGGATGGTGCAGCGGGCCCCGCTCGCGGTTGCGGAACACCCGGGCGAAGTCGACGATGCGCGTCTCGCCCGCGGCGATCAGCTTCTTGGCGGCGAATTCGGGCGACGTATGCAGGTAGAGCGGCGCGCGCCGGCCGTCGATGCTGACCGCTTCGGTCGCGAAGGCATGCAGGTGGGCCTCGTTGCCGGGCGAGACCTGCAGCTGCCCCGCCTCGACCTCGGTGAAGCCCTCCGCCTCGAACCAGGCCCGCAGCCTTTGCTTGATGCGGCCACGGGCGACCAGGAAGGGCCGGCGGTCGGCGTGGCGGTCTTTGTCCCACCAGGGAGAGGCTTGCGCGCTGGGCATCATCTTCGCTTCGGGGTGGCGCTTTCCGGAAAGTTCGTCTATGCGACGGCAGAACCGATTGCGAGGGGGCTTTCTGCCCTGCTTCCCTGTTTGGCCAAGTTTCTTGTTCGCCAAGTTTCCTGGCTGCTCAACCAAGGACGACATCCGTGCCGAAGGTCATCGCCTCTTCCGTCCGCAAGGGCAACATCCTTGAAGTCGACGGCAGGCTCTATCTGATCGTCACCGCCCAGAACATCCATCCCGGCAAGGGCACCCCGGTCACCCAGGTCGACATGCGTCGCCTCTCCGACGGCGTGAAGGTGTCGGAGCGCTGGCGCACCACCGAAATGGTCGAGCGCGCCTATGTCGAGGACCGTCCCTACACCTATCTGTATTCGGACGGCGACGGCAATCACTTCATGAACCAGGAGACTTACGAGCAGATCGCGGTCCCCGACGACATCATCGGCGAGCAGAAGCCGTACCTCCAGGAGAACATGGAGGTGAAGCTGTCGGTCTACGAGGGCAATCCCGTCGGCATCGAGCTGCCGCAGCGCGTCACGCTGGAAGTGGTCGACACCGAACCGGTGACCAAGGGCCAGACCGCCTCGTCCTCCTACAAGCCCGCCATGCTGTCGAACGGCGTGCGCACCCTGGTGCCGCCGCACATCACCGCCGGCACGCGCATCGTCGTCAACACCGAGGACGGCGCCTATTACGAGCGCGCCAAGGACTGAGGCCATCCGGGCCCTCGATCGCCCGAGCCGATCCTATCCGCCCTCGCCCTGCGGCATCCGCAAGGCGGGGGTTTTTCTTGGCGCGCAGGCAATCGTCGTGGCGCGCAAACGAAAAGGACGGCGCAGCGCCGTCCTTTGTCGATGGGCCAATCCGATCCCGGACAGCCTATTCGGCGGCCTCGCCCTGCGAGCGGCCGGAGGCCTCCTCCACCGCCTGTTCGGCGGCGTCCACCGTCTTCAGCGCTTCCGGATGCGGCATCGAGACGATGTTGTAGCCGGAATCGACATAGTGGATCTCGCCCGTCACGCCCGACGAGAGGTCGGACAGGAGATAGAGCGCCGAGCCGCCGATCTCGTCGATCGACACCGTGCGGCGCAGCGGGGCATGGCGCTTCTGGAAATTGAACATCAGCCGCGCGTCCGAGATGCCGGCGCCGGCGAGCGTGCGCACCGGACCCGGCGAGAGCGCATTGACGCGGATGCCGAGCGGCCCGTAGTCGGCGGCGAGATAGCGCACCGAAGCCTCGAGCGCCGCCTTGGCGACGCCCATGACATTGTAGTTCGGCATGACCCGCGTGGAGCCGCCATAGGTCAGGGTGAGGATCGAGCCGCCCGGCTGCATGAGCGCCGCCGCGCGCTTGGCGACCTCGGTGAAGGAGAAGCACGAGATCACCATGGTGCGCGAGAAGTTCTCGCGGGTGGTGTCGGCGTAGCGTCCCTTCAGCTCGTTCTTGTCGGAGAAGCCGATGGCATGGACGATGAAGTCGAGCCCGCCCCAGGTCTCGCCGAGCGTCGCGAAGGTCTGGTCGACGGTGGCCAGATCCTCGACGTCGCAGGGCAGGACCAGCGAGGCGCCGATGCTCTCGGCCAGCGGCCGGACCCGGCGGCCGAGCGCCTCGCCCTGATAGGTGAAGGCGATTTCGGCACCGTGGGCGGCCAGCGTCCGGGCGATGCCCCAGGCAATGGAGTGGTCGTTCGCCACCCCCATGATCAGGCCGCGACGGCCCTGCATCAGTCCGGTCACGCGATTGCTCCTCGCTTCGCCCTCGTTGCCCCGCCGGCTCGCGACGAGCCTGAGAACGGGAAACGCATGGCGGTCGGTCCACATGGTGGGGGTCCGCTGCGAGTGGGACATCCCGCAGCCTGTTGCATGAGTCTACGACCGGGTCGTGACACGATTTGACGCAGAGTCGCCGATCCCGGTCCAGAGTCAGGCATCGACATGTTTCAACACAATGGTGGCATTGGTGCCGCCGAAACCGAAGGAATTCGACAGGACGCAACCCAGCTTTGCATCGTCGACGCGTTCGCGGACGATCGGCATGTCGGCCATTTCCGGATCGAGCGTCTCGATATGGGCGCTCTCGCAGATGAAGCTGTTGTTCATCATCAGCAGCGAATAGATCGCCTCCTGGACGCCGGTCGCGCCCAGCGAATGGCCGGTGAGCGACTTGGTCGCCGAGATCGGCGGGCTCTTGTCGGCGCCGCCGAAGACCTCGCGGATCGCCTCGATCTCCTTGATGTCGCCGACCGGCGTCGAGGTCGCATGCGGATTGATGTAGTCGACCTTCGGGCCGACTCCCTGCAGCGCCATGCGCATGCAGCGCGCCGCGCCCTCGCCCGACGGCGCCACCATGTCGTGGCCGTCCGAGGTCGCGCCATAGCCGGCGATCTCGCCGTAGATCTTCGCGCCGCGCGCCTTGGCGCGCTCGTATTCCTCCAGGACCAGCACGCCGGCGCCGCCGGCAATGACGAAACCGTCGCGGTTGACGTCATAGGCGCGCGAGGCGGTGCTCGGCCGGTCGTTGAACTTGGACGACATCGCGCCCATGCCGTCGAACAGGACGGACAGGCTCCAGTCCAGCTCCTCGCAACCGCCGGCGAAGATGATGTCCTGCTTGCCCCACTGGATCAGCTCATAGGCATTGCCGATGCAGTGGTTGGAGGTCGCGCAGGCCGAGGAGATCGAATAGTTGACGCCGCGGATCTTGAACCAGGTGGCGAGCGTCGCCGAGGCGGTCGACGACATGGCCTTCGGCACGGCGAACGGGCCGACACGCTTGGAATTGCCGCTTTCGCGCGCCTTGTCCGCGGCCTCGACGATGGCCCGGGTCGAGGGACCGCCGGAGCCCATCACGATGCCGGTGCGCTCGTGGCTGATCTCGCCGGGCTCCAGGCCGGAATCGACGATCGCCTGGTCCATGGCGACATGGTTCCAGGCCGAGCCGCCGCCGTGGAAGCGCATGGCGCGCCGGTCCACCACGGAGGCGGCGTCGAGCGTCGGCGCGCCCGCAACCTGGCAGCGGAAGCCGTGCTCGACGAACGAGGGAGCGAGCGCGATGCCGCTGCGGGCCTCGCGCAGGGAGGCCAGGACCTCGTTGGAATTGTTGCCGATGGACGAGACGATCCCCATCCCGGTGACGACGACGCGGCGCATAGGCGGCCTCTCGAAGCTTTGGTGTCGCGGTCTCGTGGCGAGACGTTGTACTGACGAATCAGGCAATCAGGCGGCGGCGCCGAACAGGCCGACACGCATGTCCTTCACTTCGTAGATGCGCTTGCCATCCGCCTCCAGCCAGCCGTCGGCGATGCCGAGCACGAGCTTGGACTTGAACACACGTTTGATGTCGACGCCGTAGACCACCTTGCGGGTCGTCGGCAGCACCATTTCGGAGAATTTCACCTCGCCGACGCCGAGCGCCCGGCCGCGGCCCGGCAGGCCGAGCCAGCCGAGGTGGAAGCCGGTGAGCTGCCACAGGGCATCGAGCCCGAGGCAGCCCGGCATGACCGGATCGCCCTTGAAATGGCAGGGGAAAAACCAGAGGTCGGGCTTCACGTCGAGCTCGGCGAGCACATGGCCCTTGGCGCTGGCGCCGCCATCCTCGCCGATCGAAGTGATGCGATCGAACATCAGCATGGGCGGTAGCGGCAGCTGCGCGTTCCCGGGGCCGAAAAGCTCGCCCCGCCCGCAGGCGAGAAGCTCTTCATAAGTGAAGCTGGTCTTGCGCTCGCTCATTGCTCTGTTTCAACCGCCCTGTCATTGCGGCCCCTCCGCCGGAGCCGTAGCGGCTGCTCTCTAACACAGGGACTCCTGACGGGCAAAAGGCGGCGACGGGTCAATTTAACCCTTTGGCAATGATCCCCGGCCGCCTCCCGCGCCCGCCGCGGCGGGCGCCGATCGTTGTGCGCCTGCGAACGGGTTGCGGAACGGCGGGCGAGTTCCTAAAATAGGGCCAATGACGATCCGGACCCTCATCGACCTCACGCATACTGAGCCGCCGCTCCCGACGGACGGGAAGCTGTCGGCGCACGAACGCGTCAGCCAGCTGCAACGCACCGGCTGCCCGATCCATGACGTGCGCACCATGCTGCGCGAGGTCGGGCTGAGGCCCACCCGCCAGCGGATGGCGCTCGGCTGGATCCTGTTCGCCAAGGGCGACCGCCACGTGACGGCGGAAATGCTGTTCGACGAAGCCGCCAAGGCGCGCGTGCCGGTGTCGCTCGCCACCGTCTACAACACGCTGCACCAGTTCACCGAGGCCGGCCTGCTGCGCGAGATCGCGGTCGACGGCTCCAAGGCCTATTTCGACACCAATCTTGCCGACCACCACCATTTCATCGTGGAAGGCGAGACGACGGTGTTCGACATTCCCGGCCCGCATGTCGCCGTCGACAAGCTGCCGCAGGCCCCCGAGGGCTATGAGGTCGCGCGCGTCGACGTGGTGGTGCGGCTGCGCCGCAAGGCGGACTGAGCGCGCCGGGCCGGCCGCCATCCGAACGGACCCGACGGCCGCGCCGCAGAGCGCGGCCTTTTTTGTTTCCGGAGCGGCCATCATGGGCGATCAGGCGCCCGAAGCGCTCAATCGTCGGCGGCGAGCGCGGCGGCTCCCACCCCGATCGCTGTCGCCGCTGCAAGCACGCCGAGGCCCTTGCCGAGTGCGGCGGCGAGCGCCACGGGCGTCGCACCGAGGCCGATCCCGAGAGCAACGCCGCCGACGGTAGCGGCGGTTCCGGCGACGATCGCCACGCAGATCACCAGCGCCGTCTCGGTCGACCGGCGATTGAGGTGAGCCGCAGCCGCCGGAACGTCCGCCCGGCGGCCGCTGGCCGAGGCCACGGCGAGCGCGGTCCCGCCCGTCAGCAGCACGGCCATTACGGCAAGGCCGGTGCCGATGGCCACCAGACGCGCGGCAAAGGCCGGCCAGCGCTCGCCGCCCGCCTCCGCCAGCAGCGTCACGATGTCGAGGGCGCCGGTCGCCGCGAGGCCGGCCAGAAACACCACTGCCAGCATCAGCCAGACCTCGAGTGTCACCCGGCCCGCCGCCGCGAAGGACTGGCGCACCGTGGGCAGCTCGCCGCCGCGCCGGCTGAGCCGGCGCACGGTTGCGACATGCGCGCCGAGCAGCACCGCCAGATGCAGGCACACGGTAGCCGCGGCAATCAGCGGCACCTTCCATAGCAGAATCCCGCGCAGCCGGATCGCCGCCTCGATCAGCGGTCCGGACAGCAGCGCATAGGGCACGATGTGGAGGGCGACGCGCCAGCCGGCATCGCCGAGCGCGCGCAGATAGCGCGCGGCAAAGGCGATGGCGGCGGGCACGGGCATGATGTTCACGCCGGCATTGTGATCGAAAGACCGACGCGATGCGAGCCGGTCAGCAGAGCACCTCGATCAGGAACGGGCCCTTGCGGCGGCTCGCCGACGCGAAGGCGTCGGCAAAGCGCTCGGCCGTGTCGACGCGGGTCGCCTCGACGCCCATGCCGCGGGCGAGCGAAACCCAGTCGAGATCGGGATCGCCGAGCGACAGCATGTCATGCGCCTTGCGGCCCGGATTTTCGGCGCCGACATTGGCCAGTTCGTGCTTCAGGATGGCATAGGCCCGGTTCGCCCAGATGCAGACCACGACGTCGAGCTTTTCGCGCGCCATGGTCCACAGCGCCTGCAGCGAATACATGCCCGAACCGTCGGCCTGCAGCGACACGACCTTGCGGTCGGGACAGGCCACCGCCGCGCCGACCGCGAGCGGCAGGCCCTCGCCGATCGCGCCGCCGGTGAGCTGCAGCCAGTCGTGCTGCGGCGCTCCGAACGAATAGGGGAAGAAGCCGCGGCCCGTCGTGACGGACTCGTCGACCACGATCGCGTTTTCCGGCATCAGATGGCTGACCACGGCGGCGATCGTTTCCGGTGTCAGCGCGCCCTTCGGCAGATCCGGCACGCCCGGGGCGGTCAGCTTCGGCGCGGTCTTCGACGCGCCGACGCGTTCGGCCAGCCGTTCCAGCGCATCCACCGCATCCTCGGCCGGCGTCGCCAGCGTGATCACCTCGGCATCGGCGGGATAGAGCAGCGAAGGCTTGTTCGGATAGGCGAAGAAGGCGACCGGCGCCGTGGTGCCGACCAGGATCAGGTGGGTGATGCCTTTGGTCGCGGCGAGTGCGCCGTCGACCGGATAGGGCAGCCGTTCCAGCGGCACGCGGCCGGCGCCGCGCTCCATGCGGGCAACCGAGGTCTGGCCGAGAATGCGCGCGCCGGTCTTCTCGGCGATCCGCGAGGCGAGCGCCGCGGCCTTTTCGCGCACCCCGTCCGTGCCGAGCAGGATCATCGGCCGGCCACCGGCGGCGATCGCCTTGGCGGCGGCTTCGACGGCCGCTTCGGCAACCTTGGCGGGCGCGGCGGCGGCTTCGACCGGTGCCGGGCCCGTGCCTTCGGTCCAGGCCGTATCGGCGGGCAGGATCAGCGTGGCGATCTGGCCCGGCGGCTGGCTCGCCGCAGTGATCGCCGCCGCCCCGTCCACCGCCACGTCGGCGGCAGAGACCGAGGTCTTCACCCAATGCGACATCGAGCCGGCAATGCCCTCGATGTCCGAGGTCAGCGGCGCATCGTACTGGCGGTGATAGGTCGCATGCTCGCCGACGATGTTGACGACGCCGGAGCGCGCCCGCTTCAGGTTGTGCAGGTTGGCAAGGCCATTGGCGAGACCGGGGCCGAGATGCAGAAGCGTCGAGCCCGGCGTGCCGGTCATCCGGTAATAGGCGTCGGCCGCGCCGGTCGCGACATTCTCGTGCAGGCAGAGGACGCAGCGCATGCCGTCGACGCGGTCGAGCGCGGCGACGAAATGCATTTCCGACGTGCCCGGATTGGTGAAACTCACCGTCACGCCGCCGCCGACCAGGGTGCGGACGAGGCTCTCGGCCCCGTTCATGGACTTGCTCATGGATGCTCCGGATAGTGCCGTCATTTCAACGGCGAGAACGCGGTGGGGACCAGGATCCGGTTCTCCATCTTGAGGAGAAGCGGGGTCGCGGCGTCGAGGTAGTCGCTGAAGCCGGGGGCGACCGCGAGCTTGGCGCGGCGCTGCTCGCGATCGGCCATGCTGTCGTAGCGCCAGAGATGCACGACCTGGTTCAGCGTGCCGACCTCGGTGACGAAGAAGCCGATGGGTTCGCCGAGGATCGGCCACTGGATGGGCCGCGCCAGGCGCTCATAGACCTCCAGGAAGGCCTTCACCTTGCCGGGGAGGGTCGTATAGGAGCGTTCGTCGATGATCATGATGCAAGTCCCTACTGGAAATGGCCGCGGCGAGCTATGCCGGCCGCGAATGGGGGCGTTCACGCAGAGCGGGTGGCAGTGAGGACGGATCAGACGCCGCGCAGGCCGATGCGATGGCCGCCGTCGACGGTGACGACGGTTCCAGTCATGAACCGCCCGGCATCGGACAGGAGCAGCAGCAGCGCGCCGTCGAGGTCCTCCTCCTCGCCGAACCGGCCGACCGGGATGTCCCGCAGCATGGTCCGGCCCTTCTCGCTGGTCAGATAGTCGCGGTTGATGTCGGTGACGACATAGCCGGGCGCGATGGCATTGACCCGGACGCCCTTGAAGGCGAGCTCGTAGGCCATCGCCTGGGTCATCTGGGCGACGCCGGCCTTGGAGACCGCGTAGGAGGCCGTGCCCTTCGAGACGCCGTAGCTGAGGATCGAGGCGATATTGACGATGGCGCCCGGCTTGCCGGCCGCCAGCAGACGGCGGGCCGCCTCCCGGCCGGTGAAGAACACGCCGTCGAGATTGGTCGCCATCACCGCCCGCCAGTCGGCATCTGTCGTCTCGATCGCCCGGCCGGGAATGGAAATGCCCGCATTGGCCACCACCGCGTCGACCGTGCCGAAGGCGCTCTCGGCGGCATCGAAGGCCGCGGCGATCGATGCGGGGGCGGTGACGTCGCCCGCCACCGCGATGGCCTTGCCGCCGCCCGCCCGGATGGACGCGGCGACGCCTTCGACCTTCTCGGCGCGCCGTGCGACCGCGACCACCGCCGCGCCGTGCTCGGCGAGCGCCGTGCAGAACCGGGCGCCGAGGCCGGTACCCGCGCCGGTCACCAGGGCGACGCGGCCGGTCATGTCGAGCAGGTTTCTTGCCATCGTTTTTCTCCGCTGAAATCCGCGCGACACTGGCAAATCGCGGCGCGGCTCCGCAAGCAGGCCGGATGGCGGGCAGCGATGCGCGCCGGCTCCGTCCCCCAAGTCCGGCCAAGCCCTCCCCCTTGACGGTTCCATGTCATGCCGTCATGACCGCAGGCGCCTCCCAGGAGGCCAAGCGTGTCGTGTTCCTGCCGTGAGGCGCCATGAACTTACCCGTCTTCGCCCGTCGCGATGCCCTCAGACTGCTTGCGCTTGCCGGCATAACCTGGCCCGCCGCGGCCCGGGCGCAGACCAGTCAGCCCCCCCAGCAGGCGCCGGCGACCCCGCAGCCGCCCGCCCGCTTCGGCTATGAGGACGTGGTGCGGCGCGCGCGCGACCTTGCCGCCCTGCCCTACGAGGCGCCGCGGCCGCAATTGCCGCCGGCCCTGACCGGCATGAACTTCGACCAGTACCGCGACATCCGCTTTCGGCCTGAACGCGCGCTGCTCGGCCAGGCCAACGGCCCGTTCCGCATGCAGATGTTCCACCTCGGCTTCATCTATCGCGACCCGGTGGTGGTGAATGTCATCCGCGACGGCATTCCGACGCCGATTCCTTATGCCGCCTCGCTCTTCGACTATGGCCGCAACCGGTTCGAGCGGCCGCTGCCGGTCGATCTCGGCTTTGCGGGCTTCCGGCTGCATCACCCGCTGAACGACCCGAAGGTGCAGGACGAGGTCATCTCGTTCCTCGGCGCGAGCTATTTCCGCTTCCTCGGACGCGGCCAGAAATACGGCCTGTCGGCGCGCGGCATCGCCATCAATACGGCCGGCCCAGGCCAGGAGGAGTTTCCGGTCTTCCGCGAATTCTGGGTCGAGACGCCCGGCCCCGACGCGCCCTCCTGCACGATCTTCGCCCTGCTCGACGGCGAGAGCGTGACCGGCGCCTATCGGTTCGGGCTCTTTCCGGGCCAGGAGACGGTGCTCGACGTGCACTGCACGCTGTTTCCCCGCCGCGCCATCCCCAAGCTCGGCGTCGCGCCGCTCACCTCCATGTTCTACTACGGCGAGAACGACCGGCGGGTGTTCGACGATTTCCGGCCGGAGCTGCATGACTCGGACGGCCTGCTCATCCATTCCGACACGGGCGAATGGATCTGGCGTCCGCTGCGCAACCCGAAGACCCCCGAAATCTCCCAGTTCGGCGACCGCAACGTGCGCGGCTTCGGTCTGATGCAGCGCGACCGGGTGTTCGAGCACTACCAGGACCTCGATCTGAGCTACGAGGCTCGGCCGAGCTATTGGGTCGAGCCCCGCGAGGGCTTCGGCGACGGCCGCGTCGAGCTGGTCGAGCTGCCGACGGCGGACGAGACCAACGACAATATCGTCGCCTATTGGGTGCCGGCCCGCGCCGTCGAACAGGGCCAGACGCTCACCTTCGCCTATCGCGTCGTCTCCACCGCCAACGAGGCGCGCCTGCACAGCGGCGGCTACGTGCTGAACACCTACCGCACCCGGCCGACCGCGCTCGGCTCCGGCGAGCCGGTGCCGCCGAATGCGACACGCTTCATCATCGACTTCATCGGCGGCGATCTGGAATATTACCTCGGCCAGCCGGAACTGGTTCAGGTCGTGCCGAGCGCGGGCAATGCCAGGATCACCCGCACCTTCCTCGTGCCGAATACACAGACGCGCGGCTTCCGCGCCGGCATCGACGTGGTGGGCGAAGCCGGCAAGACCGTCGACCTCAGGGCCTTCCTGCGCGCCGGCAACAAGGCGCTGACCGAGACCTGGACCTTCCCCTGGCGGGTCGAGTAGGGAGCGCCTGTACGGCCCGCGCCGGTGCATGCGGATCGGCAGCAGCCGGTGCGCTCGCGCCCAGCGCGCAATGTCCGGGCGTCATTCCGCCGGCGATCCGATCACGTCCTGGCAGAGGCCGGCGACGACGGGGCGCGGCGCGCGGCTATTTGCGCTCGGAATGGCCGAGATCGCGCTCCGGCCAGGCGATGTCGCGCACCCGCTGCTTCAGCACCTTGGCCTCGGGAAAGCCGCCGTCGCGCTTACGGTCCCAGATGAGCTCGCCATCGACGCGGATCTCGAAAACCCCGCCCGTTCCAGGCTGAAGGGCCACCTCACCGAGGTCCTGGCCGAATGTCGACAGGAGTTCCTGGCCCATCCAGGCGGCCCTGAGCAGCCAGTTGCACTGGGTGCAGTAGAGAATGGTGACGCGTGGTTTGTCGGACATGTCGAGCCTCGCCGCGAGCCGGCTCACTCTGCCTTGCGGCGCGCCAGAGTGGCAGCCCAGAACAGGCTCGAAAAGAACCAGGTCGGCTCGACGAAGCCGGTTTCCGCGAGCAGCGCCTCGACGGCCTCGGGTGTCGCGGGCGGATCGGCGCCCTGCAGGATCTTGCCGAGCTTCGCCTCGACCTCGGCCGGGGCCGCGCCATGCATGCGCCAGCGCTCGCCCCAGGCCCTGAGAAGCAGCGGCTGCGCGCGATAGGCGAAACGGTTGCCGGCGAGAACCAGTGGCGCGCCGGGCTTCAGGCGCCGGGCGATGCTGGCGAGCAGCGCCCGCTTGGCATCGTCGCCCGGCACATGGTGCAGCACGCCGATGAGAGTGGCCGCGTCGAATGTCGCCTCGCCGACGATGTCGTCGACATAACCGAGATGAAACCGCGTGCGCGCGGAGAGCCCCTTGGCTTCGACCGCGGCAACGGCGAGGTCGAGCATCGGCTGCGAGGGGTCGACCGCGACGAAGGACCAGTCGGGCTCCAGGGCGCCGGCGGTGACGATCTCGCTGGCGCCGCCGCCGGCCCCCACCACCAGGACGCGCGCCGCCCGGCCGCTGCCGAGTGCCGCGGCCAGCATGCAGGCGGAAAGCTCGTGACAGGCGTCATAGCCGGCGAGCGCGATGCGGCTCTGCTCGGCATATTCGCTAGCGCGCGACGGATCGAACTTGGCGGCGGAATCGTTGCCCATCGGACCGGGCCTCCTCGCCGCCAGTAAGGACCCGTGTCACCGCCCTCGCGCAACAGGGGTGGGCGCAGACCAGCCGCGCACCACCGCGAGACGAGACGGTCGGGCCGGGGGCCGGCCCTTCCGGTCAGGCGACGCAGGCCTCGAAACCGGTCCTGATCTTGTCGATCGGCAGTTCGCGGCCGATGAAGACGACCCGGCTCTCGCGCGCCTCGCCGTCCTTCCAGGCGCGCTGGTGGTCGCCGTCGAGGATCATGTGGACGCCCTGGAAGACGAACCGGTCGGGATCGTCCTTGAAGGCGACGATGCCCTTGCAGCGCAGGATCTTCGGCCCCTCGACCTGGGTCAGGTCCTGGATCCAGGGGAAGAACTTGTCGGGATCCAGCACCTTGTCCGTGCGCAGCGCCACCGACTGCATGTGCTCGTCGTGATAGTGCTTCAGGCCGTGGCTCGGGTGGTCGCAGTCGTCGCCGGTATGGTCGTGGTCGTGATGATCGTGACCATGATGATGGTGATGGTCGTGATCATGATCGTGGTGGTGATCATGGCCATGGTGATGGTGGTCGTCGCGCTCGAGGAAGGCGGGCTCGATCTCGAGGATGCGCTCGAGGTCGAAGGCGCCGCGGCCGAGCACCGCATCGAGCTCCACCGCGCATTTCTCGGTCCGGTGCAGCACGGCATAGGGGTTGATGGCGCGGATGCGCGCCTCCACCTCGCGCAGCTGCGCCGGCGTGACGAGATCGGTCTTGTTGAGCAGGATGACGTCGGCGAAGGCGATCTGGTTCTTCGCCTCCGGCGCGTCCTTCAGCCGCTCGTTGAGCCATTTGGCGTCGGCCACGGTCACCACCGCATCGAGCGCGGTCTTGGCGCCCACCTCTTCGTCGACGAAGAAGGTCTGCGCCACCGGCGCCGGATCGGCGAGACCGGTCGTTTCCACGATGATGGCGTCGAACTTGCCCTTGCGGCGGAGCAGGCCTTCGATGATCCGGATCAGATCGCCGCGAACGGTGCAGCAGATGCAGCCATTGTTCATCTCGAAGACTTCTTCGTCGGCCCCGACCACCAGGTCGTTGTCGATGCCGATCTCGCCGAACTCATTGACGATCACGGCGAAGCGCTTGCCGTGGTTTTCCGAAAGGATCCGGTTGAGCAGCGTCGTCTTGCCGGCGCCGAGATAGCCGGTCAGCACGGTCACGGGGATTTTCTGGAGAGCTTCAGTCATGGGTCATCCGTCGTCGGACAGGCTTTGCCGATAGATAGGGTGTGATCGGCCGCGAAGGAAGGCGATCAGGCCGGCGTCAACGCAGCGCTGATCTGCCCGATATTGTGGCGCATCAGGCCGAGATAGTCGGCTGCCGGCCCGCCGGCAGCCGAAAGGGCGTCGGAATAGAGCTTGCCGCCCAGCTTGACGCCGGTTTCCGCCACGATGCGCTGGACGGCGCGCGGATCGGTGATGTTCTCCAGGAAGATCGCGGTGATCCGGCCCTGCTTGATCTGCCGGATGATGCGGCCGAGCTCGCGCGCGGACGGCTCGGCGTCGCTGGCCACGCCGCGCAGGGCGACGAATTCGATGCCGTAGGCCTTTTCGAAATAGCGGAAGGCGTCGTGGGTGGTCAAAAGCCGCCGGCGCTCGGCAGGGATCCGCGCCACCGCCGCCTTGATCTCGGCGTCGAGCCCGTCGAGCTGGGCGAGATAGGCATCGGCATTGGCAAGATAACGCTCGGCGCCGGCCGGATCCGCGGCCGCCAGGGCTTCCCGGATCCGTCGGATATAGGTCTTCACGAACAGGGCGTTCTGCCAGGCATGCGGATCGTGTTCGCCGTGGCTGTGGCCGTGATCATGATCGTGATCGTGGTCATGATCCTCCTCGGCCTTCAGCGCGGTGATGCCGGTGCTGGCGACGACCACCTTGGCGCGCGTGCCGGAGGAGCGGATCAGCCGGTTCATCCAGCCTTCGAAGCCGAGGCCGTTGACGAAGACGAGCTTCGCCGCGGCGAGGGTGCGGGCGTCCGCCGGGCTCGGCTGGTAGGCATGGGCATCGCTGTCCGGGCCGACCAGGCTCGTCACCGCCACCCTGTCGCCGCCGACCGCGCGGACGAGATCGGCGAGGATCGAGAAGGTCGCGACAACGGGCATCGGTGCGGCCTGCGCGGCAGGAGCCTGCGCCCGGGCGGGCGATACGGCAAGGCCCGGCACCAGCGCGAACGACGATAAGACCAGGCGGCGCGATATCATGCGCGGCATCCTTTCAAGCGAGGTCAGGCCTCGCGATGGCGCGCGGGCCAATAGGTGGGCAGAAGACCGCCACGCGGGCCGAACACCAGCGACACCGCGTAGACCAGGCCCGCCATCAGCACGATGGAGGGGCCCGAGGGCGTCGACATGTTATAAGATAACACTAAACCCGCATAGCCGGAAAAGATGCCGAACAGGATGGCGATGGCCGAAAGGGTCGTGACGTCGCGGCCCCAGAAGCGCGCGGCGATCGCCGGCAGCATCATCAGGCCGACGGCGAGCAGCGTGCCGAGCGCGTGAAAACCCGCGACAAGGTTGAGCACGACGAGGGCCAGGAAAGCCAGATGGGCCGGGGTGCCGGCGCGGCTCACCGACCGCAGGAAACCCGGATCGACGCAGTCGAGCACCAGCGGCCGCCAGAGCACGGCGAGCGTGATCAGCGTCACCGTCGTGATGCCGGCGAGCAGCAGCAGGGTCGGATCGTCGAGCGCCAGCACCGTGCCGAACAGGACATGCATCAGATCGACATTGGACCCGCGCATGGAGACGATGATGACCCCGAGCGCCAGCGAGATGAGGTAGAAGGCGGCGAGCGAGGCGTCCTCCTTCAGCGCGGTGAAGCGTGCCACCACGCCGGACGCGAGCACCACGGCCAGGCCCGCCGCAATGCCGCCAACGGTCATCGGGATCAGGTTGAGCCCGAAGATGAGGAAGCCGATGGCGGCGCCCGGCAGGATGGCATGGGCCATGGCATCACCCATCAGCGACATGCGGCGCAGCATCAGGAACACGCCGACGGGGGCGCCGCCGAGCGACAGGGCGACCGTGCCCACCAGGGCGCGGCGCATGAATTCGAACTCGACGAACGGGCCGATCAGAAGGTCGTAGATCACGCTTTGCCGGCCTCAGGCTGCCGCGGCGCAGACCGCCGCATGATCGTCGAAGGCTTCCGTCATGTGGCGCGCGGCGGCAAGGTTGTCGGCGGTCAGCGCCTCGGCCGTCGCCCCCCAGGCGATCGGCCGGCGGGCGAGCAGCAGCGTCTGCGGGAACACCTGCCGTACCGTCTCCATGTCGTGCAGCACGGCGATGACGGTGCGTTTCTCGGCATGCCAGCGGCAGACGATGGCGATCAGGTCGGCGGTGGTCCGGGCGTCGATCGCGCTGAACGGCTCGTCGAGCAGGATCAGGCGCGCGTCCTGCACCAGCAGACGGGCGAACAGCATACGCTGCAACTGCCCGCCCGACAGCGTGCCGATGGCACGGCTTTCGAAACCGGTGAGGCCGACCGCCGCGAGGGCGGCGTGAACCGCCTCGCGATCGGCGCGCGACAGGCCGCCGAACAGGCCGCTGCGGCGCCAGAAGCCCATGGCCACCATGTCGAAGACGCTGATCGGGAACGACCGGTCGATTTCGGCCGCCTGCGGCAGATAGGCGATTTCGCCGCGCCCACCGGCAAGCTCGACGGCGCCCGAAAGCGGTTTCAGCGCGCCGGCTATGCCCTTCAGCAAGGTCGACTTGCCCGCGCCGTTCGGGCCGACCACCGCCAGCATGGCGCCGGCGGCAACCGTGCCGTCGAGATGGTGCACGGCCGGATGGCGGTCATAACCCAGTGTCAGGTTGCGGAACCGGACGGCGGATGTGGCGGCTGGCGGCATCTTTTCCATCGACATCAGACGATCGCCCAGCCGACCAGCGCCCAGAGCGCCGCGACGAGCCCGGCCGCGATGCCGAGCCGGGCGGGCGCCGACAGGAGCAGGACCGAGGATGCCGGCCGGGCCGGTGGCGGAGCGGCATGCCGGTGGCCGGCATGGTCGTGCCCGGCATGATTGTGCCGGCCGTGACCATGCGAACCAGGATCGTGCGAACCGTGACCGTGTGCCCCCTGGTGCAGGCCGGCGGCCGCGCCTGCTCGCTCGCGGGCCGGCACCACAGGCTGCTGCGGGGATTGAACGTGATCATGCATGACGCGGACACCGCCGTTTCGGGCATTCCTGTTACATTATCACAGGAATAGTGTCCAGATTGCGCCTGGATCGGCTGATCGGCCCGACGTGCCGAGGCAAAGCCTGCGGACTGAAGCCGGCGCCAAAACAAAAAGCGCCGGTGCCTTGACCGGCGCCGGCGCTTCGTCTTGCTCGCAATGTCGCGCCGTTACTGGCGGTACTGCTGAATTCGGGTGGTGCGCAGGCCGGCAAGGCCGTGCCGATCGATCGAATGCTGCCAGTTGAGAAATTCCTCGACCGTCAGCGTGTAGCGTTTGCATGCCTCTTCCAGGCTCAGGAGACCGCCCCGGACGGCGGCAACGACTTCCGCCTTCCGCCTGATCACCCAGCGATGGGTATCGGGCGGCGGGAGATCGGCAATCGTCAGCGGACTTCCGTCCGGCCCGATCACATATTTCACCCTCGGACGCATGGGTTCGGTCATAGATACTCTCACACAACGCACGCGACTGACCACGTCATCGGCTTGAGACTACGGACCGGGGGTTAAATTTGGCCTAAATGAGATCCGAAGAAGCAAGCGATCGTTGCAACCGTCGGGAAAGGCTTGCCAAGACGGGAAAAGGCGCCGCCCGGACGGCGCCCTCATGGCCCCTGCGACAAGACTAGAATACCGTCACAGTGTAATCGTCTTGACCTTGCTGACAGGCACCTTCTGCGTGCCGATCATGACGATGATCTCGCTTCCCGACGCATCCACTTGGGTCACCTTGCCGCTGTTCACGACGTCAACCTTGGTCGCGTTGGCGCCGGAACCGCGCCAGAGCTCGAGCGTATAGGTGCCGGTGCCGACGGGCGAACCGTCGCTGCGCAGGTTGTCCCAGCTATAGTCGGTGGCCTGGCCGGCCGTCAGCGTCATCTGCTGCTCCTTCACCACCTTGCCGGAGGCATCGCGGATGCGCACCATGTATTCGCCGGACTGCTGCGGCGTGAACGACCATCTGGTCTCGGACGTGCCCGGCGTCTGCTGGCTCGCGTCATAGGTGATATTGGTGCCGAGATAGCCGAGCGCGGTGGTCGCCTGGCTGCTCTGGGCGCTCGATATCAGCTTGTCGAGCCGATCGTTGGTCGCCAGCTGCTGCTCGATCTGGGAATATTGCACGAGCTGCTGGGTGAACTGGTTGGCATCCATCGGCTGGGTCGGATCCTGGTTCCTGAGCTGGGTCGTCAGCATCAGCAGGAACGTGTCGAAATTGGCCGAGAGGCGGGCGCGCGAACTCGACGAGGTCGAAGTCGAATTGTTGTTCATCACCGACGAGGTTTGGTCGACCATCGTGCCGTCTCCTGTCAGATCCTGATATCGATGCCGCCGCGCGCGGCGGCGAGGCGGGCATAGGTTGCGGCGCTGAGCTGCGTCAGCACGTCCGCCGGCGCGGCGGCGACGACGGCCTGCGCGGGCGGGCTGCCCTCGCGATTGTCCCGGTCGCGCTGCATGCCCTGTCCGCCCTGGTCCTTGAGCGAGAATTCGACCGAGCCTTCCGAGGTCGAGAGGCCGGCCTGGTTCAGCGTGCGCTCCAGATTGCGCTGGTCGCGCTGCAGGAGTTCCAGCGTTTCCGGCTTCTCGGCGACGATCTTCGATTTCACCCGGCCCTCGCGATCGAGCGTCAGGCTCACCTCGATCCGGCCGAGCTCGGCGGGATCGAGCCGGATGTCGAAACGGGTCGAGCCGGCATTGGCCCGCGCGGCGATGGCGACCGCCACGGCATGGACCGGCACCACCGAACCCGGCGCACTGGTCTGCGCGGCCACCTTCTGCGCTACATCGCTGACCAGCGACAGCGGCCCCGACCCCGCGGAGGTGGCTGGCTGCTGGGGCGGCGGCGGAGGCGGCGCGTCAACCGCCGGCGCCGGCCGGGCTTCCCCCGCCGCCGACGCGGGCTGGGAGCCCTGCGCGCTCGCGAGCTCGGCCCGGAATTCGGATTTGGCGTCCGGCTTCGAGGCCGTCTCGGCCGGATGGGCGGCCGCCGCCGTCTCGGCCGCCACGGCCGGCGAACGGCTGCCCTTGCCCTGTCCCGCGGCGGCAAGCTCGGCCTCCGACGAGGCGGGAACAGGCTGCTGCGGCGTTCCCGCCATCTTTGCAGGATCGGCCGCCGCAGCGTGCGCCGGCGCCGGAATGGCGGGATCGGCAGATCCCTGAACCGGCTGGGCGCCTGGCACGGACGGGCC